>CALWOS010000029.1 GCA_944383185.1 uncultured Oscillospiraceae bacterium | reverse complement strand
GAGCTGGCATACACAAAGCGCCGCGCCCCGTGGCGGAGACAGGCCTCCAGAAGATGTTTGGTCCCCAGGACATTGGTGTCGTAGAGGCGAGGGTCCATCTTGCCGGCAATGGACACCAGGCCCGCGGCATGGAGCACCCGGACGTCCTGCCCCGCCGTACCGGCAAAGAGGGCGTCCAGGCTCTCGGGATCTCGCAGGTCCCCAGGGATGCGCTCCACCTCCAGCCCCGCCAGGGCGCCATTGTCGGGCCCGTAGGTGAGGCAGCGCACGGCAGCGCCCCGTTCCAGAAGATGGCGGACTACGGTGCTGCCCAGGTGCCCCTCGGCCCCGGTGACGATATAAAGCGTGCGCAAACCGGAACACCTCCTTTGCCAATCACCCCCCTGAGGGGAGGATGGAAAAGTGCATGTAGTCATAGGTGCCGCCGCTGTAGCCCTGGCCGCCCCAGCCCCAGCCGTACTTGGCAAAGGCCCGGACGACGCTGCCCGTGGGGGTGATGGAGTAGGGATTTTCCCCGGGCCACCAGCCGGCGCCGGTGGAGCAGATGAAATTCCCCTCGCCGTCATAGCGGCCATAGGCGTTTTCGTTGTAGTTGATGTCGATGGCGCAGCCCCAGGCGTGGCGCATGGTGTCCCCATAGCGGGTGCCACCGGCGGACTTGATGGGGAAGCGCTCCGGGTCGTGGAAAATGGTCTCAAAAATCTGCTCCACCTCCCAGGCCACCTCCCGGTGGACCGTGAGAGTGATTTCGCCCGCGGTCTTTTCCCCGGTGCTCTCGTTGAGGCGCCAGACGGGGACAGTGACCTCCGCCATATAGGGGTCCCCCTCCTCCGCATTGGCGAAGTAGGTCTTGTTGGGGTCCCCGAAGAGGGTGGTGCGCCGTTCCGTGGTGCTCATGGACTGGTAGCGCCTGGCAAAAGAGACCCGGTTTTCGTCCGGCTCCTCCGGCTCTGTGGGGCCCAAGTCCGGGGGACGGCGCTGGTCCTCGTCCAGCACGCGCCAGATCACCGTGGCCGCCTCCCCCCGGGTGAGAGTGCGCGCGCCCTGGAAGCTGCCGTCCTCATAGCCGGTGATGATGCCCTTGGCATACACCTGGACCACCGCGTCCAGCAGGCTGTCAGGCACCTGGTCGTAGTCGGGGATGAGGCTTGCCGGGTCCGTCACAATGGCCAGAGCCTCTTCCAGGCAGCCAAACAGCACGGCGGAGGTGAGGGAGGCCATCTCATAGCGGGTGATCTCCTGATCCAGGGCCGCCGGCGTGCAGGGGATGGCCCCGGCGTCGATCAGGCCCAGGGCCTGGAGCGCCGTCCAGTAGGGAGCGGCCCAGTGGACGCTGGCGTTGCCTACGGGCTGGAGTTCCGCGGCCAGGCAGAGCATTTTGATATACTCCCCCCGGCGGAGGGTGCCGTCCGGGCGGAAGCTGCCGTCGGGAAAGCCGTTGATCAGCCCGGCGGCGCTGAGGGTCTCCACAGCCTGGGCGCTCCAGTGTTCCTCCAGGTCCGTATAAGCCCCGGCGGGCACGGACAGGAGCGCCGCCAACAGCAGCAGCGCCGCCAATGGCCGGCGGGCGCGGCGCAGAATCATGCCGTCCCTCATGCCCGTTCCCCCCGCCAGAGGTTGGCCAGACGCTGAATGGAGGGATTGTGGTTGTCCCGGCGCCAGATCATCACCAGATGGAAGCTCTCGTCCAGGTCCTCTAGCTCCACCAGGGTGCAGTCCTCGGCGTACTCCCGGGCCAGAGGCTGGGGAAGGATAGCCACGCCGTTGCCGCTGCGCACCTGGAGGAACAGGGATTCCAGGGTGGGCACCATCATGGTCTCGTTCCGGACGCGGAGCTGGCGGATGTACTCCGTCAGACCCTCTGTGCCCAGCTGGGACTCTCCGCTGACGCCGATGAGGGTGATCCCGTGGAGCTCCTGGCCCTGGATGGGGCGGCGGGCCCGCCCCTGGGCAAACTCCGGCGGCGCAACCAGGCAGAAGCGCTCCCGGCTCACCAGGCGCAGGCAGATGTCCTTCTGGTCCGGGGCCAGGGCGAAGGAGTAGGTGAGGCCCACGTCCGCCTCCCCGGAGAGGACCTGGTCCCAGATTTCCCCGGCGCTCCGGTGATAGACCCCCAGGGCCACCTCCGGGTACTGGCGGCAGAACTCCTGGAGCCCGGTGTGGAGCACGGAAAGGCGCAGCTCCACGCTGGCCACGGTGAGCTTGCCCACCCGGCCCAGGGCCGCGTCCCGCACGGCGGTCTCGATGGCCTCCACCTTCTTGAGCAGGCGCTGACCCTCCCGGTAGAGCACCTCCCCCGCAGGGGTCAGGTGGACGGAGCGGTTGTCCCGGCGCAGGAGCCGCACCCCAAGCTCCTCCTCCAGGGCCGCCACATTGCGGCTGGTGGTGGAGTGGCTGATGTACATGGACTCCGCGGCCTTGGTGAAGCTCTTGTACTCCACCACGGCCAGGAAGATCCGCAGCTGCTCAAAATTCATGCTCGGCCTGCCTCCTTTCTCTCTCTTTGGCCGGCGGCTGGCTGATACCGCTGGATCAATGTCTTTTTTGAAAAGGCCGCGTGATTACCCGTTGAGGTCCTCCGGCAGGAAGGCCCGGGGCATGAGCTCGGAGAGCTTGCAGCTGATGTAACGCCCGTCTTTCCTTCCGGCCAGGATTTCCATGTCATAGTTGAACTCCGCCAACACCTGGCGGCAGGCCCCGCAGGGCACGCAGTAGCTGTCCCCCTGCCCGGCGATGGCGATGCGCCGGAAGGCGCGGTACCCCTCGCTCACGGCCTTGCACACAGCGGTGCGCTCGGCGCAGATGGCCTGTCCATAGGCGCAGTTTTCCACGTTGCAGCCGGTGAACACGGTGCCGTCTTCGCACTCCAGAGCCGCCCCTACAGGGAAATGGGAATAGGGGACATAGGCGTTTTCGGCGGCCTCCACCGCCAGATTCAGAAGATCCCGGTCGTTCATGGTTTTTCCCTCCTGATCGCTACAATCCTGTTCTCTCCGGCTTCACTCCCCGGAGAGGTTCATCGTCCATTCCGTAAAGTTGTAAAAGACATTGCCCTGGGTAGGGCTCATGTCAGCGATGACGTTCCGGTGGGTGAGGACCTGCTGCCGCTCAAAGCAGATGGGAATGATGGGGGCGGTCTGGGCCAGATACTGGTAATAGAGGTCCGCCTGCATCTGCCGCTCATTTTCCGGGGCGGCGCGCATGGCGTCCCGATAGAGGCTGTAGTTGGGATCGTAGATATTGCCGTAATTGAGAGCGCCGTCTTCCAGGATCAGGGAGGCGATGTCAAAATCCGGGGCAAGCTTCACCTCGGCGTAGTATATGTCGAAATTCCCCTCCTGGAGAGCGGTGAGGTAGGCCTCCCAGGTGAGCTCCTGAAGCTCCACGGTGATGCCGACGCTTTCCAGATCCTCCGCGATTTTCCGGGCGGCGGCCACCTTGACGGCGGAGTCGCTGTTGACCAGGAAGCGCAGCGTGATGTCCACGGGCTCTCCGCCCAGCATCTGCTCCAAAAGCCCGTCCCTGTCGTAGTCCTGCACGTTGGCCAGCTCCAGGGCCGTGCGGCAGTTTTCCAGGGAGTAGTCAAAGTACTGGGCGTAGCTGGCGTTGTAGCGGGTGCTTAAGGGACTCAGGGGCAGGGTCGCCGCCGTGGCGCAGCCGTTCATGATGTCTGTGACGATGGCGCTGCGGTGGACGGCATAGGTGAGAGCCTGGCGGAGGCTGGGATACTGGGTGAAGGCCCCCAGGGCGTTGAAGCCCAGGTAATGCATGTTGGTGGTGTTGAAGTAACGGATCTCGTTGGAACTGCCGTAGCCCAGGTTGTCCATGCCCAAGGGATCGTTGAGCACCAGATCCACCAAACTGTCCTCAAAGGCGGAGATGATGTCCGCCGCCTGGCGGTATTCCTTCAGATATATGGTGCCCACCGGCAGGCGGCCATAGTCCGGATGCCCGGAATAGGCCACAAGGCGCGGCCCCGTGTCCAGGGCGTCCTCCGCCGCCGGGGTCTCGGAGGCCGGAGCCTCAGTTTCCGGGGGTTCCGTCTCAGGTGGCTCCGTTTCCGGGGCGTCCCCCTCCGGCTGCTCCTCCTGGGGGAGGATCAACTGGTACATACCGCAGCCCACGGGCGCGTTGTCATAGCTGGTGCCGCTTTTTACCACGGGCACGTCCCCCAGAAGTGCGGGGAAGTCGTAATTGGCACTGTAGAGTGCCACAGCCAGAGTGTAATCTCCCGTGATGGAGATCCCCGCGATGCCCGAGAGCCGGGAGACGTAAATCCCCTGACCCCGGCAGCGGAGCAGGGATTCATATACGTCTGCGGCGGTGACGGCGCTGCCGTCGTGGAAGGTGCGCCCCTCCGCCACGGTGAGGGTCCAATTCTGCCCGTCCTCGCTTTCCCAGGCGGTGATCAGCCCCGGCTGGGGGGAAAAGTTCTCATCCAGAACGACCATGCTGTCATAGATGAGGGGCATGATCAGACGATTGTCCGTGCTGGTGCCGGTGATGGGGTTGAAGCTGTAGCTGGAGTCGTAGTTCAGGGAAAAGACAGCGTCCGCGGCGTAGCCCAGGACCAGCCGGTCCCCCACATAGGTGCCCTCATCCTCCTCCTGGGCCAGGGCCTCAAAGTCGATACCCAGGGTGCTGCAGCCCCCCAGGGCCACGCTCAGACACAGAGCCAGGGCCAGCGCCCGTATTTTCCGCGCCATACCGTGCCTCCCTTCCTTGGCGTTCACAGGGCGATCACCGCCGCCTGGCTGCCCCGGTCTCCCCGGGTGTAGCGGTGGGACCAGAATGTTTCATGGCTGCACCTGGTGCACGCCTCCGAGACGGCGATCTGCCCCGCCGGGAGGCCCAGCTGCGTGAGCCGCCGGGCGTTGGCGGCCTTGAGATCCACCAGAAATTTCCCCGGCTTGTCCGCTATGGGGGCGATGAAGGCCTCCCCGTCCCTGCCCAGCCAGGCGAGGACGGCCTCCGGCACCTCCGGTCCTGTCTCGAAGCAGCACGCCCCGATGGCCGGGCCGATGGCGGCGCGCATGCGCGCCGGCTGCGCGCCCAGGGCGGCCATGGCCGCCACAGCCCGGCCCAGAATGTCCGCAACGGAGCTGCGCCAGCCGCAGTGTACCGCCCCGGCCACCCCGGCCTGAGGGTCCGCCAGGAGTACGGGGACGCAGTCCGCGGTAAAGCAGGTGAGGACCAGACCCCTCTCCGCCGTGACGATGCCGTCAGCCTCATAGGGCACGGGCGTGAAGAGGGTATGGATGTCCGCCGCCGTCACCGTTTTCACTGCCGCGCCGTGAACCTGGCGGGTGAAAACCAGCCTTTGATCCGAAAGTCCCAGGGCGGCGGTGAGCCGCCGGTAGTTTTCCCGGACGTTTTCTTCCCTGTCTCCCCGGTGTTCTCCCAGGTTCAGGGAGGCCAGAGAACCCTCGCTTACCCCGCCCAGGCGGGTGGTAAAGGCGTGGCGGAGGGGGATGGTGTCCCCGGTGAGGTAGACCAGTTCTCCGGTTTTGTGCTGGGTAAAGCCCTGATACATGCTCGTATTTCCTTCCCGTCCCGCTCCCTCTCTGGGGCGGGGCGTCTTGTTTTTTCGCGCTGGCGCTGCGGTCACTTGTTCCGGCCGCAGCACTCCTTGTACTTCAGCCGGCGGGAGCCGTCGGCCTTCATCTTCCCGCAGGGGCAGGGGTCGTTGCGCCCAATCTTCTGCTCCTTGCGCACGGGCTGCTTTTTCACTGTGCCGTCCCCGGACACCGCCGCGGCATTTTTGGACACGCTTTTGCGCTCCAGGGGCTGCTCCTTCCGGACCCGGACGATGAACAGCCGCCGGACCACTTCTTCCCGGATGCCGTGGATCATGGCCTCGAACATCTCGAAGCCCTCTTTCTTGTAGGCGTCGATGGGCTGGACGTTGCCAAAGGCCCGCAGCCCGATGCCCCGGCGGAACTCCTGCATGGCGTCAATGTGCTCCATCCAGTACTCGTCCACCACCCGGAGCAGCACCACCCGCTCCAGCTCCCGCATCAAGGGCGTGCCCGCTGGAGTGAGGCCCAGCTCGGCCTCCTTGGCGTCATAGGCGGCGACGGCCTTCTCCAGGACCATGTCTGCAAGCTGCTCCCCGGAGATGTGCCGGAGTTCTTCGTCGGAGAGGACAATGTCGCCCTTTTTCAGGAAGAGCTTTTCAAAGGGGGCCAGGGTTTCCTCCAGCTGGGAGCGGTCCTGCAGCTCCCCCGCCACGCCGGAGAGGACGCCCTCCCGGACGGTCTCCTCCAGCATCCGCCGGATGTTCTCTTGGATGTCCTCGCCGTCCAGGACTTTCCGGCGCTGTTCATAGATGACGTTCCGCTGCACGTTCATCACGTCATCGTACTCCAGAGTGTTTTTCCGGGCCTGGAAGTTCTGGCTCTCCACGGTTTTCTGAGCCTGCTCGATGGCGTTGGAGAGAATCTTGAAGTCCAGCGGCGTGTCCTCGTCCACGCCCATGGTCTCCATCATGCCCATGACCCGCTCGGAGCCGAACTTGCGCATGATGTCGTCGGTCATGGCCAGGTAGAAGCGGCTCTCGCCGGGGTCGCCCTGGCGCCCGGCGCGGCCCCGGAGCTGGTTGTCGATGCGCCGGGACTCGTGGCGCTCCGTGCCCAGGATGAAGAGGCCGCCGGCGGCGCGGACCAGTTCCGCCTCTTTTTCTATCTCCTGCCTGTGGTAATCCAGCCGCCCGGCGAACAGGGCCCGGGCGGTGAGGATGGCCTCGTCGTCCGTCTCGGCAAAGCCCGTGGCCTCGGCGATGATCTCCTCCGGGATGCCCTCCCGGCGCAGGTCCGTCCGGGCCAGGTACTCGGCGTTGCCGCCCAGCATGATGTCCGTGCCGCGGCCGGCCATGTTGGTGGCGATGGTCACGGCTCCCAGCTTGCCAGCCTGGGCGACGATCTCCGCCTCCCGCTCGTGCTGCTTGGCGTTGAGGACGTTGTGGGGGATGCCCTTGCGCTTCAACAGGGTGCTTAAGAATTCGCTCTTTTCAATGGAGATGGTGCCCACCAGGACCGGTTGCCCCTTTTCATGGCATTCCTCGATCTGTCGGAGGATGGCCCGGTCCTTTCCCTGCTCGTTTTTGTACACCACGTCCGGGTGGTCGATGCGGATCAGGGGCTTGTTGGTGGGGATCTCGACGATATCCAGGTTGTAGATGGCCTGGAATTCCTCCTCCTCGGTGAGAGCGGTGCCGGTCATGCCGGAGAGCTTGTCATAGAGCCGGAAATAATTCTGGAAGGTGATGGTGGCCAGGGTCTTGCTCTCCCGTTCCACGGTGACGTGCTCCTTGGCTTCAATGGCCTGGTGCAGCCCCTCGGAGTAGCGCCGGCCCAGCATCAGCCGGCCTGTGAACTCGTCCACGATGATGACCTCGCCGTCCTTCACCACGTAGTCCACGTCCCGCTGCATGACGCCGTGGGCCTTGATGGCCTGGTTGATGTGGTGGGAGAGGGTGGAGTTTTCCAGGTCCGCCAGGTTCGCAAGGCCGAAGGCCTTCTCCGCCTTGGCGATGCCCCGGGCGGTAAGGCTGGCCGTGCGGGCCTTTTCATCCACCACATAGTCCGCGTCCAGATCCTCGGCCTCTTCTTCCTTTTCATCGATGGAGGCGTAGACCTTTTTATTCAGCTTCCGGACAAAGTCGTCCGCCTGGCGGTAGAGGTCCGTGCTCTCGTCTCCCTGGCCGGAGATGATCAGAGGGGTCCGGGCCTCGTCGATGAGGATGGAGTCCACCTCGTCCACGATGGCAAAGGGGTGGCCTCGCTGGACCATCTGCTGCTTGTAGAGGGCCATATTGTCCCGGAGGTAGTCAAAGCCCATCTCGTTGTTGGTGCCGTAGGTGATGTCGGCCCGGTAGGCCGCCTGGCGGCCCGCCGCGTCCACCTCGTGGATGATGAGGCCCACGGAAAGGCCCAAAAAACGGTGTACCTTGCCCATCCACTCGCTGTCGCGCTTGGCCAGATAGTCGTTCACCGTGACGATGTGGACGCCCTTTCCCGTGAGGGCGTTCAGATATGCCGGCAGTACGGCCACCAGGGTTTTGCCCTCGCCGGTTTTCATCTCGGCGATGCGTCCCTGGTGGAGGACGATGCCGCCGATGAGCTGGACCCGGAAGGGCTTCATCCCCAATACGCGCCAGGCCGCCTCCCGCACGGTGGCAAAGGCCTCGGGCAGGATGTCGTCCAGCGTCTCCCCCGCGGCCAGGCGGGCCTTGAATTCCGGCGTTTTGGCCTTGAGTTCCGCGTCCGTGAGGGCGGCGTACTCCGCCTCCATGGACATGATCCTGTCTGCAATGGGTTCTATTTTTTTAAGCTCCCGCTGGCTGCGGGTGCCGAAAACCTTGGTGAGAATGCTCATAGTGTGCTTGTTCCGTCCTTCCCCTCCCGTCTCCGGGAGCTAACTTACGCATCTTAACTTTGCATTGTATCATAAATGTATGAATAAATAAAGTGCTTTGGAGTCGAAAGACGGCCCGGAGCGGATTTTTCTCCGCCGACCCTCTTGCGCCGGCGGGGAGATTGGGATATAATACTCTATGTATGGGCCTTCCGCCTTTGGGGAGGGTTCCGAAACACAAGGGCCATGGCCGCACTGCGGGCATGGTGTGTTTTATTTTATCAAAGAGAGAGTGCTGCCGCGCCGCGGCAGGAGGGGTAGAGAAGATGAAACGCTTGGGCTTTGACAACGACCGGTATGTGGAGCTCCAGTCCCAGAACATCAAAAAGCGGATCTCCCGCTTTGTAAAGCTGTATCTGGAATTCGGCGGCAAACTCTTTGACGATTACCACGCTGCCCGGGTCCTGCCGGGCTTCCACCCGGACTCCAAGGTCCGGATGCTCATGGAGCTCCGGGACACGGCGGAGATTCTGGTGGTTATCTCGGCAAACAGCATCGAGGACAGCAAGCGCCGGGGCGACCTGGGCATTACTTACGACGCGGACGTGCTGCGCCTGGTGGACGCGTTCCGGGAGTGCGGGCTCTATGTAGGCAGTGTGGTCATCACCCACTACCAGGACCAACCTGCCGCCATGCGTTTTAAAAAACGCTTGGAGGAGCTGGGGCTGCCGGTCTACTGCCACTATGTCATCCCCGGCTACCCCACGGACCTGGAGCTCATCGTCTCTCCGGAGGGCTTCGGGAAGAACGACTATGTGGAGACCAGCCGCTCCCTGGTGGTGGTCACCGCCCCGGGCCCCGGCAGCGGGAAAATGGCCACCTGCCTCAGCCAGCTCTACCATGAGCACCAGCGGG
>CALWOS010000028.1 GCA_944383185.1 uncultured Oscillospiraceae bacterium | reverse complement strand
GCGGATGGAGGCCCTGCGCCAGGCCATCCTCTCCCGGCTCACGGCGGAGCTGCCGGAGCTGCAAGTGAACGGCGGAGGTGCGCCTCACATCCTGAACCTGGCCCTTCCGGGCTGGCGGAGCGAGGTGCTGCTCAACTGGCTGGACGGCCAAAGGGTCTGTATCGCAAGAAGCTCCGCCTGCAAGAAAGGCAGGCGGAGCCATGTGCTGGAGGCCATGGGCTTGCCTCCCGCCGTCATTGACGGGAGCGTCCGGGTAAGCCTCAGCCGGTATACCACCGAGGAAGAGGCGGAAAAATTCTGTGCCCTCCTGGTCCAGGGGGCGCGGTCACTTGCCAGGCGTGTCCGTTGAGCTGTCCTGCCCCTGGACATGCCTTTCATGGCCCGGCGTGCGGATGATGCTGCCGCTCGCAGGGTCGATGTGATCCAGATGGACATATTTTTCCGTCTCCGTGGGCAGGCCCCGCCGGCGCAGCGCGTTGTTCACCAGGGCCTTGAGCCCGGAATAGAGCACCACAAACACGGGAACGCCCAGCAGCATCCCCGCAAAGCCGAAAAGGCCCCCCCCCACGATGATGGCAAACATGACCCAGAAGCCGTTGATTCCCGTGGAGTTGCCAAGGATCTTGGGGCCCAGGATGTTCCCGTCGAACTGCTGGAGCAGGATGATAAATACAATGAACACCAGGCACTTTACCGGGTCTGCCATGAGCAGAATGATCGCGCAGGGCACCGCCCCGATGAAGGGGCCGAAGAAGGGGATGATGTCTGTCACCCCCACCACCACGCTCACCAGAAGGGCATACGGGATATTCAGGATCATGCAGCCGATGTAACACAGCACGCCGATGATGGCGCTGTTGAGGAGCTTGCCCATAATAAAGCCGCTGAAGGCCTCGTCCGTAAAGCGCAGCCCCCGGAGGATCAGCCCCGCGTGCTCCACACTGAAAACGCTGTACAGGAGTTTTTTCCCCATAGCCATGTAGCCGCTCTTGCTGAACAGGAGATACACGGCGAAAATGATGCCGATAAAAAAGTTCGCGATGCCCCGGAATATCTGGTACACACTGGTGGTAACCACGGTGATAATATCGTTCATCTGGGGCAGCAGGTCCTGTTCCAGCCATTCAGTAAAACGTGCGGTGATGCGGTCCAGGGTGCTGATTACCACGTTCTCCACTTCCGGCATGCTCTGGAACGCGTCGTGGAGCCAGGTATTGAGGTTTTCCGCGTAACCGGGAATCACACTCACCACATTCTGGATGCTGGTATAGAGTTGAGGCAGGATCATCCACAGCAACGCCACGATGATCGCCAGCAGTACCGTCACCGCCAGGAAGATGGCCCCGCTTCGCGCCGCAGTGCGGCAGTTACGCTCTGTGCGGCAGAAACGTGCACACAAAGGTAAAAAAAGCTTTTTCTCAAAGGTGCACATCATCGGGTTGAGAAGATACGCCAACACCAGGCCCCAGGTCACCGGGCTCAGGACGTGCATCAACCCCCCTACGGCCTGGCGCACGCTGGAAAAGTTCTGGAGGACCATGTAGACCAGAATGCAGGCGAGGATCACCAGAAAAGCGGTTATCCCGGTGTAGAGGTATTTTTTGTCCCAACGAAATTTGTTCATGCAGCACCCGTTTCCTTTGCATATGTCCGTCAGTTTTCCCGGCAGGGCCCGGACGCTGCCCCGCCTGTGATCCATTATAATCCCTGTTCCCGAATATTATTATTGTACCCCAAGCCTCCCGTCCCCGTCAACCGCCGGGAAGCCGCCCGGTGTGAAGGACACGTAAAAAAAGCGCCTACTCTCCCGGGAGAATAGACCCTGGATCGCCGCCAAAAAAGCTGCATACCTGGATTTTTCGGAAAGATCCAGGCATGCAGCTTTTCCACAGATGACACGCCAAGGTAGAACCCCCGGCGCGCCACCAGGTCACTGGCGCAGCAGCGGCGCCGGGAGCTTGCGCAGGGCCAGATACAGCGCCACCCCCGCGGCGGCGCCGAAAAGCCCCTGGCCCATGTTGGCCGGGACGCTGGCCGCGGCCCCCATGCCAAGGCCCAGGCAAACCGCCTCATAGGCAAAGTAGCCCGCCACCATCAGCGCCTCCGCCGCCACGGCCCCCACCGCCGCGGCCCAGCCCCCCCGCCGGGGGCTCAGGCGCAGAATCGCGCCGCAGCAGAGGCCCATAGCCCCCTTGATCACCAAGGTACCGGGCACATAGACAAGGTAGCCGCCTGCAAGATCCGTCAGCGCGCTGCCCAGTGCCCCGGCCAGGGCGCCGGGGAGCGGCCCCAGCAGACAGGCCCCCAGGATCAGCACCGCGTCTCCCGGGTGGACATAGCCTCCCGTGAAGGTGGGGATCTTCACAGCATAGGTGGCCGCAAAAATGAGCGCGGCAAAAACGGCCGTATAAATGATTTGACGGGTTTTGTCTCTCCGTTCCATGGGGATGCTCCCTTCTCTTGACAGATGTTACGATATTCAGTATACTCCAAACTGTACCTATGAAAACTACCAAAAGGAGAAAATTAAATCATACCAGATGCTGACCTATGACCTGGAAAAGCGGGGCCGCGCCCCGAAATACGCCTATCTGTACACCTGCATCCGGGGGGACATCCTCCGGGGGGGCCTGGCGCCCGGGAGCCGCCTGCCCTCCCGGCGGGAACTGGCGGAGCATCTGGGCTGCAGCCTGGCCACGGTGGACGGGGCCTACTCCCTCTTGGCGGAGGAGGGCTATGCCTTCAGCCGGGAACGCAGCGGCTTTTTCGTCAGCCGGGACTTTGACCGTCCCCGGGAGGAGCCGCCGGAGGCGGTGCTCCGGCTGAGCCGGGACCCGGAAGGCGCCCCGGCCCCGGAGACGGATTTTCGCTTCTCCGCCCTGACGAAGATCATGCGGGAGACCATCAGCCGCTATGGGGAAAAGCTCCTGGAAAAACCGCCCCACAACGGCTGCGCCGCGCTGCGCAACGCCATCGCCCAATACCTCCTGCGTTACCGGGGCATGGTGGCCCAGCCGGAGCAGATCGTGGTGGGTTCCGGGGCGGAGTACCTCTATGGGCTGCTGGTGCAGCTCCTGGGCCGGGACAAGGTCTTTGGGCTGGAAAACCCCTCCTATGAAAAGATACAGGCGGTGTACGAATCCCACGGGGCCCGGTGTCGCCTGCTGGAGATGGACGAGCTGGGCGTTTCCCCCGCCGCCCTGGGAGAGACGGACGCGGACGTGCTCCACGTCACCCCCACCCACAGCTTCCCCTCAGACCGCACCGCCCCGGTGAGCCGACGCCTGGCCTACCTCCGCTGGGCGGAAGCGCGCGGCGGCGTGATCATCGAGGACGACTTCGCTTCAGAGTTCGCCCGGCGGAGCAAACCCATGGAGACCCTGTTCCAGCTGGACCGGGCGGAGCGGGTAATCTATCTGAACACCTTCTCCAAGTCCCTGGCCCCCTCCATGCGCATCGGCTATATGGTGCTGCCGGAGCATCTCATGGCGGAATACCGGCGGAAGCTGGGCTTTTACTCCTGTACGGTGCCGGTCTTCGACCAGTATGTCCTGGCGGAATTTATCGACGGGGGGCATTTTGAGCGGCACCTGCGCCGGATGCGCCGGCGTCTGCTGGACCGGTAGGAGGAGCCCCCTTCGCCAAAATGCCCAAATTTCCCCCGCCATTGGGGAGGGAACTTCTCCCTCCCCAGGAGCGGATTTGGCATTGACGGGCCGCTTGTTTCCCGATATAATATTCCAAAGATTAAATTCCCTCTCTACAGCCGCCGCAAGCGGCTGTTGGCATGTTTCGGAAGGAGTTTTCCATGGCTTATCTGCTTCAGGGCGCGAAGTACTATGACACGGACTCCGTCAACGGCCAGGCTGGCGTTGGCGGGGATACCGTGTTTTTTCATGACCGGGCCGGCGAGAGCGCCGGCGCCCGTGCTTTGGCGTTTCCCAATTGTGTGATATTCCCCGGCTTTGCTGATGTGCACGTGCATTTCAGAGAGCCGGGTTTTTCGTATAAGGAGACCATCGCCACCGGCACCGCCGCGGCGGCCCGGGGGGGCTACGGCGTGGTGTGCGCCATGCCCAACCTCTCCCCCTGCCCGGACAGCGTGGCGCATCTCGCCCCCCAGCTGGAGGCCATTGCCCGTTCCGCCGCCGTCCGGGTGCTGCCCTACGGGGCCATCACCCGGGGAGAAAGGGGGGAAACCCTCTCAGACATGGCGGCGCTGGCGCGTTATGTGTGCGCCTTCTCCGACGACGGCAAGGGCGTCCAGTCCGACAGCCGGATGCGTGAGGCCATGTTGGAGGCCAAACGTCTGGGCAAGCTCATCGCCGCCCACTGCGAGGACGAGGGCCTGCTCCATGGGGGATATATCCACGCCGGGGCCTACGCCGCCGCCCATGGCCACGCGGGCATCTCCTCCGAGAGCGAGTGGGGCCAGGTGAAGCGGGACCTCGCCCTGGTACGGGAGACCGGCTGCGCCTACCACGTCTGCCACGTCTCCACGAAAGAGAGCGTGGCCCTCATCCGCTCGGCCAAGGCCGAGGGCCTGGATGTGAGCTGCGAGACCGCGCCCCACTACCTGACCCTCACGGACGCCGACATCCAGGAGGACGGCCGCTTCAAGATGAATCCCCCCCTGCGCACCGCCGCGGACCGGGACGCCCTGATCGAGGGGCTGCTGGACGGCACCATCGACATGATCGCCACAGACCACGCCCCCCACACCCAGGAGGAAAAAAGCCGCGGGCTCAAGGGCAGCGCCATGGGTATCGTGGGCCTGGAGACCGCCTTTCCGGTGCTCTACACCCATCTGGTGCGCACGGGCGTACTGTCCCTCTCCAAACTGGTGGAGCTCCTGAGCGTGGCGCCCCGGCGGCGCTTCGGCCTGGGCGACGCCCTGGAAGGCGGGGACGTAACGGTCTTTGACCTGAACGCTGCCTATACCATAGACCCGGAGAAGTTCGCCACAATGGGCCGGGCCACACCCTTTGCCGGCTGGGAGGTCTACGGCCGCTGCCAAGCCACCTTCGCCGGAGGCCGCCTGGTCTGGAAGGAGGACGCCTGATGGAGCAGCTTCGCCTTGTCATCGCAGAGAACAGCGCCCTCACACCCTGGGTCTACCGCCTGGTCCTGGAGGGCGAGCGGAAAGAGACGCTCCGGCCGGGGCAATTTGTGGAGCTGGCCCTTCCGGGACGTTTTCTCCGGCGGCCCATCTCCCTGTGCGACTGGGACGCAAACCACCTGACCCTGATTTACAAAGTGGTGGGCCAGGGCACGGACCAGCTCTCCCGGATGCGCCCGGGACACAGCTTAGATGTACTCGCGGGCCTGGGCAACGGCTACGACACCGCCTGTACCGGAGCGCATCCCCTCCTGGTAGGCGGCGGCGTTGGCATCCCGCCTCTATATGGATTATGTAAACAACTGATCTCAGAAAATAAAGAAGTTACAGTCATTCTCGGTTTCAATACCAAAGATGAGATATTTTATGTCAATGAGTTTGAGGCCCTGGGAGCCCGCCTCCGCCTCACCACGGCGGACGGCAGCGCCGGGCAGAAGGGCTTTGTTACAGACGCCCTGGCGGGCATCGAGGCCAGCCATCTGTGCGCCTGCGGGCCCATGCCCATGCTCCGGGCCCTGAACCGGGCCACGGACCTGCCCGGGCAGTTCAGCCTGGAAGAGCGCATGGGCTGCGGCTTCGGGGCTTGCATGGGCTGCTCCATCCCCACCCGGGAGGGGCAGAAGCGGGTGTGCAAGGACGGGCCGGTCTTCCGGCGGGAGGTGCTCCTATGGGAAAACTGAGCGTGAACTTGTGCGGTATCGAGCTAGATAACCCCATCATCCCCGCCAGCGGTGTCTTCGGCTACGGGAGGGAGTTTGCCGCCCTTTACGACCTGGACATCCTGGGTAGTTTCTCCTTCAAGGGCACCACCCTCCATCCCAGGGAAGGGAATCCCACGCCCCGGATCGCCGAGTGCCCGGCGGGGATGCTCAACGCCGTAGGGCTCCAGAACCCCGGCGTGGCGGCTGTGATCGCCCGGGAGCTCCCGGAAATCGCCAAGATTTTTCACAAGCCGGTAATGGCCAATGTGAGCGGTTTTTCCCTGGAGGAATACGCGGAGACCTGCGCGGCCCTGGACGCCCAGGATCAGGTGGGTTGGCTGGAGGTGAACATCTCCTGCCCCAACGTCCACCAGGGGGGCATGAGCTTCGGCACGGAGCCGGAGAGCGCCGCGGCGGTGGTGAAGGCGGTGAAGGCCGTCGCCAAAAAGCCGGTGCTGGTCAAGCTCACCCCCAACGTCACGGACATCGCCGCCGTGGCCAAGGCCGCGGAGGACGCGGGGGCGGACGGGCTGAGCCTCATCAACACGGTGCTGGCCATGCGCATCGATCCCCGGACCCGGAGGCCCGTCCTGGCCAACGGCACCGGCGGCCTCTCTGGGCCTGCGGTGCTGCCCATCGCGGTGCGTATGGTGTACCAGGTCTACGAGGCCGTGTCCATCCCCATCGTAGGCATGGGGGGCGTAAGCTGCGCCCGGGACGTGATCGAGCTGATGCTGGCCGGGGCCACTGCCGTGGAGGTGGGGGCCGCCAACCTCACCGACCCCTTCGTCTGCCCGAAAATCATAAAAGAACTGCCCAAAATCATGGAAGAGTACCGCATTGAAAGCCTAGCAGAGATCATAGGAGGTGCCCACTGATGGGAAAAGACGTCATCGTTGCCTGCGATTTCCCCTCCGGGGAGCAGGCCCTCGCCTTTCTGGACCGCTTTGCCGGCCAGGCGCGCAAGCCCTTTGTGAAGATCGGCATGGAGCTCTATTACGCCCAGGGGCCGGACATCGTCCGTGAGATCAAAGCCCGGGGCCACCGGATCTTCCTGGACCTGAAGCTCCACGACATCCCCAACACGGTGAAAAAGGCCATGGCAGTCCTCTCCGCCCTGGACGTGGA
>CALWOS010000027.1 GCA_944383185.1 uncultured Oscillospiraceae bacterium | reverse complement strand
TCCGCTTTGGCCGCGGCGCGGGATGTCGAGGACGGCCCGGTTGCCAGGGACATATTGGACACCATAGTGGAAAACGCCCGTATGGCAGACCCGGTCCCCATCTGCCAGGACACGGGAATGGCCTGTGTATTTCTGGAGGTCGGCCAGGACGTCCACCTGACCGGCGGTTCCCTTCGCACCGCAGTGGACGCCGGCGTGGCCCAGGGCTACTCGGAGGGCTATCTGCGCAAATCCCTGGTCTCCGACCCTCTGGAGCGGAAAAATACCGGGGACAATACTCCGGCCATGCTCTATGTCGACATCGTACCCGGCAGCGCGGTAACGGTGACGGTGGCGCCCAAGGGCGCCGGCAGCGAAAACATGAGCCAGATCGCCATGCTCCGCCCATCAGACGGCGCGGCGGGCGTCATGGACTTTGTCCTGGACACCGTGGAAAAAGCCGGCCCTAACCCCTGCCCTCCAATTGTGGTAGGGGTGGGGATCGGCGGGAACTTCGACAAGGCCGCGCTCCTGGCCAAGCGGGCGCTGCTGCGGCCAGTCGGCTCCCGGCATCCCCAGGCCAGATACGCCGAGATGGAGCAAGAGCTGCTCCGGCGTATCAACGCCCTGGGCATCGGACCTCAGGGCATGGGCGGCAGGACCACGGCCCTGGGGGTAATGATCGAGACCATGCCCACCCACATCGCCAGCCTGCCCTGCGCCGTCAACATCAACTGCCATGTGGCCCGCCATGTCACGGAGGTACTGGAATGAGCCAAAACATCGAGCTTTCCTGCCCCCTCTCCCGGGAGGCTGCCGCCCGGCTCCGGGCCGGCGATGTAGTGCGTCTCTCCGGCGTGATCTTCA
This sequence comes from uncultured Oscillospiraceae bacterium, assembly GCA_944383185.1. Lineage (GTDB taxonomy): Bacteria > Bacillota > Clostridia > Oscillospirales > Oscillospiraceae > CALWOS01. The sequence continues at coordinate 3,082 of CALWOS010000027.1, read as the reverse complement.
GCGCCCGGGACGCGGCCCACAAGCGCATCTGCGCCGCCCTGGAAGCAGGAGAAGCGCCCCCCTTCCCCCTGGAGGGGGCCGTGATCTACTACATGGGGCCCTCCCCCGCCCTGCCGGGCCATGTCATCGGCGCGGCGGGACCCACCACCAGCTACCGCATGGACGCCTACGCCCCCCTGCTCCTGGAGCGGGGCGCCCTGGGCATGATTGGAAAAGGCGCCAGGAGCGCCGCGGTAAAAGAGAGTATCTGCCGCTTCGGCGGCGTATACTTCGCCGCCGTGGGCGGCGCGGGGGCCCTGCTGAGCCGCTGCATCCGGTCGGCGGAAGTGGTGGCCTACCCCGACCTGGGCGCTGAGGCGGTGCGCCGGCTGGAGATCGCGGATTTCCCCGCCGTGGTGGTCAACGACTGCGCCGGCGGCGACTGGTATGAGGCCGGCCGGGCGGCCTATCTGGCCGGGAGGCAGAACGCATGACGGATTTTCGTGAAGTGCCGGAGATCCTCCGGAGCTTTCTCACCTATCATGAGACCATCCAGGGCCACTCCCGGGCCACGGTGGATGAATATTACCTGGATCTGCGGACCTTTTTCCGCTTTTTGAAGGTTCGCCGGGGCATGGTACCACGGGCCACGGAGATGGAGGAGATCTCCATTTCTGACATAGACCTGGACTTTGTCTCCCGCGTTACCCTCTCAGAGGTCTATGACTTCCTCACCTATCTCTCCCGGGACCGGGCCAAAAACCCCCACGCGCCCAACGCCGGCTGCGGGCTCAGCGCCAGCTCCCGGGCCCGGAAAATCGCCACGCTGCGCAGCTACTACAAGTTCCTTACCCAAAAGGCCAAGTTGTTGGAAGTAAACCCTCTGCAGGATCTGGATTCCCCCAAAGTGCCGAAAACCCTGCCACGGTATCTGAGCGTGGAGGACTCCCAAAGGCTGCTCCGGGCGGTGGACGGAAAAAACCGGGAGCGGGATTACTGCATCTTGTGTATTTTCCTCAACTGCGGGCTGCGTATCTCGGAAATTGTGGGGCTCAATCTCACCGATGTGGCCCCGGACCATCTCCGGGTCATGGGCAAGGGCAGCAAGGAGCGCATGGTCTATCTCAACGCCGCCACGACCCAGGCTCTTTCCCGATATCTTGCAGTGCGCTCCGGTATCGCCGCTGTGGACAAAAACGCCCTGTTTCTCTCTGCCCGGCGCAAGCGCATGAGCCGGGAAACCGTTCACGCCATGGTCAAAAAGACCCTGCTCCAAGCGGGGCTGGACCCGGGGAAGTATTCCGCCCACAAGCTCCGGCACACCGCCGCCACCCTGATGCTGCAAAACGGCGTGGACGTGCGCACGCTGCAGGAGGTGCTGGGCCATGAAAATCTCAACACCACCCAGATCTATACCCATGTGGACAACGAGGCCCTCCGCACCGCAGCCGCCGCCAACCCCCTGGGATCTTTTCAGCCGGAGCTGGAGAAAAAATAGGATTTCTTTTGCATTTCTTAAGGGTATCTGAACAGATTTGCCTTGCCATTCCCGAAAACTTCGGATATAATGATAATCTGCGATTTTTCCATATTCGGGAACTTTTCTCCCGTGTGTGCGTCTTAACCTTCCGCCGCTCCCTTGCGGGGCGAGGACGAATATGGAGGTCAAAACGAAAATGCAGACCAAAACCCTTGCCGCCATTCTCGCGGCAGTACTGTGCCTGGGGCTTCTTGCCGGCTGCGGCAGCGGCGGCGAGTCTACCCAGGAAGAGCCGGAGATTGACCTTTCCGCCCTTTGGACGGAGCTCGCCACGGACAACGACCAGCTTCCCGCCACGGTTGCCATGGACGAGGCCAGCCTGGACGCGGCCTATCCCGGGCTTACAGAGCTGGCGCCCCGGCAGGCCATGGCCCAGATGGCCATGATCAGCGCCGTGGCCTTTGAAGTGGCGGCTGTCCAGTGCGAAAGCGCGGACCAGACCGCTGCGGTAAAGGAAATCTTCGACGCGCGCATTGCCGCCCAGGTCGAAGGCGGCGCGTTCTATCCCGCCACCATTGCCGCCTGGGAAAGCGCCCAGGTGGTAACCCAGGGCAGCTATGTGCTGCTGTTGTGCGGTGAGGGCAGCGACACCTATCTTTCCGCCTTCCAGGCGGCCTACGGCGGGGATCAGGCCTAACAGCATCCGACGCATCTCCGCGTTTCCCCGCCTTGGCGCCGTTGGCGCCGGGGCGGGGAAACAAAAAGAATACGCAAGCCAAAGGAGCATCCCCCTATGGTATTCTCCAGCATTGTTTTCATGTTCTTGTATCTGCCCATCGTGTTGGCAGTCTATTACCTGTCCCCCTGGCGTTTCCGGAACGTCTGGCTTTTTGCCGTAAACCTGGTGTTTTACGGCTGGGGCGAGCCGGTGTATTTATTTTTGATGTTGTTTTCCATCACCATCAACTACATCGCCGGCGCCATGGTGGGGAAGCACCGCCTCACCTGCCCCCGCAAGGCCAAGCTGTGGCTGGCTGGGAATACCGTTGTAAACCTGGGAATGCTATTTTTCTTCAAGTATTACGACCTGGTGGCGTCCTCCCTGAGCATGATCCCGGGCGTCACCGTTCCAACTATGGGCCTGGAACTTCCCATCGGTATTTCCTTCTATACCTTCCAGACCATGAGTTACCCCATCGACGTCTACCGGGGCGATGCGGATGTGCAGCGCAACTACATCAGCTTCGGGACCTTTGTGGCCCTGTTCCCTCAGCTCATCGCCGGTCCCATTGTCCGTTACAAGGACGTGGCCAGCCAGCTCGCATTCCGGGCCGGGAGTGTGGACCAGTTTGCCTCCGGCGTCCAGCGTTTTACCGTGGGACTGGCCAAGAAGGTACTTCTGGCCAACAACCTTGGCATGCTTTGGGACGTCTATGGCAGCCAGGGCCCGGAGCTGACCACCTTGGGAGCTTGGATCGGCGCCACGGGATTTGCTCTGCAGCTGTATTTTGACTTTTCCGGATACAGCGACATGGCCATTGGCCTGGGGCGCATGCTGGGCTTTGAATTCCTGGAAAACTTCAACTATCCCTATATCTCCAAGTCCGTCACCGAATTCTGGCG
>CALWOS010000026.1 GCA_944383185.1 uncultured Oscillospiraceae bacterium | reverse complement strand
CTGGCGTGCTACCTGGGAGCCATGGTCCTGAGCCTCCGGCGCTGGGCCCGGGCCGGGGGAAAGGGCTGCCTGCTCCCCGCCCTGGGCTGCGGGCTGCTGGGCTACTGGGTACAGAGCTTTTTCGGCCTGGGCCTTTGCGTGGTGGTGCCCCTTGTGTGGCTATGCTGGGGGCTTTTGGAAAGCTGTCCCCTTGTATTTTCTCCCAGGACACAGTATAATGAAAGCATAGCCCCATCCGAAGACCCAAACTCTTGTACAAAGGAGGCGCTCTCTATGAGCAGTGATCCCATCATCGCCGGAAAAGGCCCTGTGACCGTGGACTTAGAAGCGGGAAAGGAATATGTCTGGTGTTCCTGCGGCCTGAGCGGCCACCAGCCCTTCTGCGATTCCTCCCACTTCGGCACCACCCATCAGGACGGCGTGCACTTCACGCCGGAGAAAAGCGGCAAAGCCCACCTGTGCATGTGCAAACGCACCAAAACCCCTCCTTACTGCGACGGTTCCCACACCAAGCTGGACAAATAAAGACAAAAGTTAACGCCAAGCCGTCCGGAAGGTTATCCTTCCGGACGGCTTTGGTTTTTCCAGAATCCCATATGGATGGCAAGCAAACGCCGGAGGCCGCGGACAAAATGCGTCCCGTATGGGATATGGCCGCCGCCACAGAGCCTGCGGTCACGCAAGCTCTGTGAGACGAATCCGCGTTTCGCGTTCACCGCAAGCCGCGAAACGCGCGGCGGTTCCCTATTCTCCCTTGTATTTTCGGCGGGTGGCAATGCCGCCGCGGATGTGCCGCTCCGCCTTGTTCTGATCCAGAACTTCTTTGACCGCCAGATACAGCGGCCGGTCCACCGTGCGCAGCCGCTCCGTCAGATCCTTATGTACCGTAGACTTGCTGACGCCGAATCGCTTGGCTGCGGCGCGGACCGTGGCGCGGTTTTCGATGATGTACACAGCCAGATCACAGGCCCGCTGCTCTATGCTCTCCTTCATGTACGCACCTCCTAAGCTGTGTCTTGCCGTGACCAGTATATGCCGCAGAACAAGAGCTTATGAGGCCGTTCCCGCTCCCCGCGCTTCCGGATCTGGTAGCTTCCACACGGTAAAACGAAAGCGAAGCGGAATCCTTGCGTTTCCGAATAAAGCGTGGTATGATTGGATGGTCTCGTTCGTGCCGGACGGGTCTTTACAGAAGAAAGGAAGAACTCGCTTTGCATACCATATTGTTTGATTTGGACGGGACGCTGCTGCCCATGGATGACGGCGCGTTCCAGGAAATATACAACCGCGGCCTGCTCTCCGCCATTCCCTGCCCGGATCCCAAGGGCCTGCTCCGGGCAATATGGACCGGGGTCAAGGTGATGACCCAGAACGACGGCGCCCGGACCAATTCCGAGGCGTTTTGGGAGCATTTCCTCCGGGAAACCGGCCTGGACTGCGAGACCTGTGAAGAGGGTTTTCTCCGTTACTACACCGGCGCTTTTCGGGACTGTGTCGCCGCCTGCCGCCCCTCCCCTTTGAGCCGGGAAATTGTGGACACGCTCCGGGAAAAGGGCTATACCGTGGCCCTGGCCACCACCCCGCTCTTTCCCCGGGAGGCCACCGCGGTGCGTCTTGGCTGGGCTGGGCTGGAGGAGGCGCAGTTCGCCCTGGTGAGCACCTATGAGGATTTCCACTTTGCCAAACCTTCCCCGAATTACTTCCGGGAGTTCTGCGCCCGATTGGGCGTGGACACGGCGGACTGCCTCCACATCGGCAACGACGTCTGGGAGGACGGCGCGGCCCGGGAGGCAGGGCTCTCCGTCGCCCTGGTAACTGACTGCCTCATCAACCGCCGGGAGCTGCCCCTGGACGGCTATCCCCTCTACACGCTGGAGCAGCTCGCCATCTGGGCGCGGCAGCTGCCCCCCTGCGTCTGAATCGTGTTTGGTGAAGGCACCGAAACTGAAACAGGGCCGGATATCCCACACGGGATATCCGGCCCTGTTCATTTGTGCTCTTGCTTTACGCTCCGGCAAAGGAGAAGGCAATGCCCACCGCGGCGGAGGCGGCGATAAAGATAACGGGGTGGAGCTTTTTGGTCCACTTCACCCAGCGTGTCAGCACCAGAAGCGCAGCCGCCAGGAGGATGGCCTTCCATTGAAAGAGGTCCGCAAGCCTTCCCGTCTGCCGCCAGAGCTCCGGATTGAGCAGAGCCAGCTCCACCACGCCGATGCCCGCAGCGGCAATCATCCCCGTGGAGGCTGGGCGCAGGCCGGAGAAGGCCGCGTCCACCAGGCGGTTTTCCCGGAACGCGCGGAGTACCCGGGCAATGATCAGAATGATAATGATGCTGGGCGTCACCAGGCCCAGGGTGGCAATAACGGCGCCGGGGACGCCGCCGGTGGAAAAGCCCACATAAGAGGCCATGTTGACGCCGAGGGGCCCAGGGGTGGACTCGGACACGGCCAGCATGTCCGCCAGTTCCTCCACGGTAAACCAGCCGGTTCTGGGCCCCAGCTCGTGGAGAAACGGGTAAGTGGCAAGGCCGCCGCCGATGGCAAAGAGGCCCACCTTGAAAAACTCATAGAAGAGCTGTACATAGAACATCATGCCCGCTTCCCCCTTTCCTTGATGTTCTGGAGCAGGATACCCAGCATGGCGGCAATCAGCACAAAGGCCACAGGGGACCAGTCCAGGAAAAGGCTGCCCAACAGCACCAGGAGGAAAATGCCCGCGGTAGCCGGGCCGGTGACCGCGCTTTTGAAGAGTTTCACCACGGCGTTAAAGATCAGCACGCAGACACACACCCGCACGCCGGCAAACGCATTCTTCACCACGGCCAGCTCCGCGAAGTTGTGAATCAGCCCCGCGATGATCACAATGATCACCAGGGAGGGAAAAACTACGCCGAGAGTCGCCACCACCCCCCCCAGGTCCCCTCTGGTCTTTTGCCCCACAAAGGTGGCCGTATTCACGGCGATGACGCCCGGCGTGCACTGGCCGATGGCGTAATAATCCATCAGCTCCGCCTCCGTGCTCCAGCCTTTGCGCTCCACCACTTCCCGCTGGAGCATGGGCAGCATGGCATATCCCCCGCCAAAGGTGAGGGCGCCGATCTTGGCAAACGTGAAAAAAAGCTCCCACAGTCCCGCTCTCTTTTCCGCTTCCATGTTGCATTCCTTCTCTCCCGGCACGGATGGCCGCGTTTTTCACAGCGCATTTACTATACTCCCATTTCCCCCAGGATGTAAAGCCCCGCTCTTGCGCCAAGGGCAAAAACGTGATACATTGAAAAAGCCCGCCGGGCATTGCCGGCGGAAACAATGCATTCACTCCCCTGTTGAAAAAAGGAGTTTTTATGTCCCAGAATCTGTATTCCCGCTACATGCAGCTTCCTTTGGCACAGGCATCGGACTCCATTACACCCGGCTGCCTGGTTCTGGAAGGGGGCGCGTTTCGGGGCGTGTATTCCTCCGGCGTGCTGGATGTGCTCATGGAAGAAGACATCAATTTTTCCTGCACCATAGGCGTCTCTGCCGGGGCCCTCAACGGCGTGAATTATGTCGCCGGGGCCATTGGCCGTTCCGCCAGGGTAAACCTGGGGTTCCGCCATGACCGGAAATATGTGGGCGTCTCCGCCCTTCTGCGCAGCCGCAGCATCATCGGCTATGACTTTCTCTTTCAGGAGACGCCCCAGTTCCTGCCTCTCAATATGGACCGGCTGATGGACCCCAGGCGCCGCTTTGTCGTCGTGGCCACCAACTGCTTCACCGGCGAGACGGAGTATTTTGAAAAGGGAAAGTGCTCCGACATCCTCCTGGCGACGCAGGCCTCCGCCAGCATGCCGCTCGTATCCCGCATGGTCACGGTGGACGGGCGCCCCTGCCTGGACGGCGGCTGCAGCGTCCACATCCCCATCCGCTGGGCCTTGGAACAGGGCTATGAGAAGATCGTGGTAGTCCGCACCCGGCAGCGCGGCTTCCGCCGGAAGGAGAAAGACGGGCGCATCGAGCGCCTGGAAAAGCGGGTATACCGGAACTATCCCCAGTTTCTGGAGGCGCTCCAGGCCTCCAAAGCGACATACAACCGGACCTGTGATCTCCTGGACCGGTTGGAACAGGAGGGCCGGATCTTTGTGCTGGCGCCCATGCGGGAAGTGCGCGTCACCCGGCTGGAGGGCGATATGGAAAAGCTGGGCAATCTCTATGAAGAGGGCCGCCTGGAAACCCGGACCCTGCTCCCCAAGCTGCGGGAGTACCTGGCGCGCTGAAGGCCGCTACACAATGCATCCATAAAATCCCAACGCCGCCGCTCCCCGGCGGCGTTCTGATTCACATATTTTCTATGGACTCCCAGAAAGCCCTGTGCTGCCCTTTCCCTATTCTTGCTTTTCCTCAAAAAAATGGTATAATAATTTATTACGACGTTGCAATACGGTAAGCATGTGCAAAGGTTCTGCCGGCAGCCCGGCTGCCCCAGGCCGCAGAAATACGCCAATGGTTCCCCGGACCGCTCCCGCGGCTTTCGGAGAAAGGAAATCCTATGATACGTACCGTTTTAGCCATTTCCGCCTGCAAACTGACCCGTCTCGCCCTGCGGCTGCTGCACCGGGGCGGGACCGCCCTGCCGGGGAAAGTGGCCCTGCGCCTTTGCCCGGATCTCCTGGGCCGGCTGGGCCGGGATGTGCAGGTGCTGCTGGTCACCGGCACCAACGGCAAAACCACCACCGCCCGGATGCTGGAGCAGGCCTTTGCGGACGCGGGACTGCCCTGCTTTGCCAACCGCTCCGGTTCCAACCTGATCCAGGGCATCACCGCGGAATTCGCGGAAAACGCCACCCTGACCGGGCGGCCCAAAAAGAAATACGCCGTCATCGAGTGCGACGAAGCCGCCTCCAAAGCCGTGCTGGGTCAGCTCCGGCCCCAAGTCATCCTGGTGACCAATGTCTTCCGGGACCAGCTGGACCGCTACGGGGAAATCACCCATACCCTGGAGAGCATTTATCAGGGCCTGTCCCATGTGCCGGAAGCTACGCTGTGCCTGAACGCGGACTGCAGCCTCACCGCCTCCCTCCAGCGCCGCCTGCCCAACCCTGTGCGTTTTTACGGCGTAAACGTCCCCCTCTACAAAGATCCCGTCCGGGAACTCAGCGACGCGTCCCACTGCCTCTTTTGCAAGACGGAATATGAATACGATCTGGTCACCTATGGCCACCTGGGCAGCTTCCGCTGCCCCAAATGCGGCTACAGCCGGCCTTTGCCCCAGGTGGCGGTGACGGAGGTTCTGGAGCAAACTGCCGATGGCAGCCGGGTGCGCATGCTCTGCGACGGCGCCGAGGCACTGGTGCATATCAATCTCCCCGCCGGATACAATATATATAATGCTGTAGGCGCCGTGGCCGCGCTTACGGCCATGGGCTTCACCCTGGACGCCGCTGTGGCTGCCGTGGGACATTTCCACTGCGGCTTTGGGCGTATGGAAAAGTTCCAGCTGGGATCCAACCCAGTGCGGATGATCCTGGTGAAAAACCCCGCAGGCTGCAACCAGGTGCTGAATTTTCTCTCCAGCCTGGACAGCCCCGCCCTCTTTGTGATCTGCCTCAACGACAACTACGCCGACGGCACGGACGTGTCCTGGATCTACGACGTGGAGTTTGAAAAGCTCCTGGAGCTGGGGGATCGCCTCACCGGCGTGCTGGTCTCCGGCAAGCGCTGCTGGGATATGGCCCTGCGTCTTAAGTATGCCGGCATCCCCAAGGAAAAACTCCAGGTGATCGAGGACTATGACGCGCTGATCCAGGCCATGGCCCGACAGAGCAGCCCCGTGATCGTCATGCCCACCTATACCGCCATGCTGGACCTCCGGGCAAAGCTCAGCCGGGTCTGCGGCGGAAAAGATTTCTGGGAATAAGGAGGGCCTGCCATGGAACTGCGTATCTGTCATCTGTACCCCGACGTCCTCAATCTCTACGGGGATCGGGGCAACATCCGCTGCATGGTCAAGCGTCTGGAATGGCGTGGCCTCTCCGCCCAGGTTACGGAGCTCCCCATCGGCGAGACGGCGGATTTTTCCCAATTTGACCTCTTCTTCATCGGCGGCGGCCAGGACTTTGAGCAGGGCGTCCTTCTGGACGACCTGCGCCGCAGCGGCAAGGCGGCCAGCATTCGCGCCGCAGCTGCTGACGGAAAAGTGTTTCTGGCCATCTGCGGCGGCTATCAGATGCTGGGCCGGTCCTATACCACCTGGGACGGACAGGGCTTCGATTTTATCGGCGCCATAGACGTGCACACCCAGGGCGGGCAGCAGCGCATGATCGGCAACTATGTGTTCCGCTGTGCCGACGAGAGCGGCGGACATGAAATTGTGGGCTTTGAAAACCACAGCGGGAAAACCCACCTGGGCAGCGGCGTGCACCCGCTGGGCCAAGTCATCCGGGGATACGGCAACAACGGCGAAGACGGCACCGAGGGCGCGCGCTGGAACAACGTCTTTGGCACTTACAGCCACGGTCCTGTCCTTCCCAAGAATCCCGGTTTCTGCGATATGCTTCTGCAAACCGCCCTGGACCGGAAGGCTCCCGGTTGGGGGATCTTGGCCCCGCTGGAGGACACGCTGGAAAACACGGCTCATGCAAATGTTGCAAAATTTGTTCTTGGGACAACATAAACATCGTTCCTTGTGTATTTCATCTATATATTTTTTATTTGCATTTGCGAGTAGTTATTGCGTATTTCTTTGTTTTATGTTACAATTGCTTCGGTCTTGTGATAATTTGTGTTGATCCGTTTTTGTATTTGTGTATTTTTTTGGAGGTTGCCGCATGCCAAAACCCAGAGAAGACCGCAGAGTCACCCATACCAAGGCCGTCTTGAAAAAGAGTCTACTGGAACTGCTGCTGGAAAAACCGATTACCCGCATCACCGTCACCGATGTCTGCCGCCGTGCAGATATCAATCGCGGAACGTTTTATGCCCACTATGTCGATCCGGAAGATCTTCTGCGTCAGATTGAAAGCAACATGAAGGAGGCCTTGACCCAAGCGCTCGCCCTCTTCGGCAATGAAGAGCCGGAATATGTGCTTCCCGCTGTGTGCAATGTCCTCACCAGCGACAAAGAGCTTTGTCTTGTCCTGTTTGGAGATTATGGGGACAAGGATTTTCTCCACGAATTGGTCGACATGGTGCGGGACAGCGCCATTGAGTATTGGCGCAGCGTCACGCCGGAACTGAGCCAGAGCCAGTTGGAGCTGTTGTTTACATTCTGCGCCAACGGCCTGGCAGCCCTGATTCGGGATTGGGCCCGCTCCAGCAGCCGGCAGGTGCCCGAGGAATTGGGCCAGATGGCCGCGCGGCTGATCCGCGCCTGCGTGGAGTGTATCCAGCGCAATGCCGCCCTGTAAAAACGTCGCCGTGCCTGTACATCCTACAGGCGGCGGCGTTTTTATTTTCTTGTAACAAACATTTTCTCATATTTTCCCACATATTCTTTGCCTTTCAAGACTGTGTTACTGCCGCTCTCCGGCACTTTTCCGGGAACGGTTTTTTCTTGCAAAAATCCCCGGCAGTCTCCCAGTCTTTATCTTTTAAAGATGTCCTTTCCAAACTGCGAAAAGCCTTCCAGGAAGGGCAAAACTGTGGTATACTGGAAAAAACGTGACGCAAGGAGGGGATTGTATGTCCCAGATTCTGATCGCCTATTTCTCCAAAGCCGGGGAGAACTATGTCAGCGGCGCCATGAAAGAGCTGCCGGTGGGGAACACGGCCCATGTGGCCGCCATGCTCCAGGAGCGCGCCGGCGGGGATCTCTGGGAGATCCGCCCCCGGGAACCCTATCCGGACGGCTACCGGGACTGCGTGGCCCGCTCCAAACGGGAGCTCCAGGAAAAGGCACGCCCGGAACTGGCGGATACGCTGCCGGATCTCTCGGCTTACAACGCCGTGATTCTGGGCTACCCCATCTGGTGCGGCACCATGCCCATGCCCGTTTGGACTTTTTTGGAAGCGGGAGATTTCTCCGGCAAGGCCATCCTTCCCTTTTGCACCCACGAGGGCAGCGGCCTCGCCCGGAGCGTGGAGGATATCCGCGCCCTGTGTCCCCAATCCCAGATTGGCGAGGCCCTGGCCATCCACGGCAGCCATATCCCGGAGTCTGGGGATGCCCTGGACTCCTGGCTCCGGCGCGCCGGCCTCTAACGCCGGAAACGCAAATTCCGCCGGGCGCCAAAAGCGCCGCCCCATCCAAAGCGAAAGGAGAACTGCCCCATATGCCTCCCGAAACCGACCGTCTGCGCCGGGAGCTGCTGGCCCTGCCGGCCCTGCAGCGCCGCCCTCTCCACATGCCGGGGCACAAGCGCCGCGTTGCTCCCGTCCCCGGCCTTTCCGTGGACTGGGACATCACGGAGGTCCAAGGCGCGGACGACCTCCACTATTCCGATGGTATCCTGACGGAAGCCATGGAGCGCACCGCCGCCCTCTGGGGCGCGGCGCGGAGCTGGTATCTGGTTAACGGCAGTACCTGCGGCATCCTGGCGGGGATCGCCGCCCTGGCGTCCCCGGGAAGCCCGGTGATCTGCGCCCGAAATTGCCACAAAGCCGTTTTTCACGCCCTGGAGCTGGGCCGGCTCGTCCCCACCTGGCTCCTGCCCCCAGTGGATCCAGACTTTGGGGTCTTTGCCTCCGTGCCGCCGGAGGCGGTGGAACGTGCCCTTCGGGAGACGCCGGGGGCGCGGGCCGTGATCCTCACCAGCCCCACCTTTGACGGCTGCATCAGCGACATCGCCGCCATCGCCGCCCTCTGCCACGCCCGGGGCGTGCCCCTTCTGGTGGACGAAGCCCACGGGGCACATCTGGGCCTCTCTCCCCACTTCCCCGCCGGGGCCCTGGCTGCCGGGGCGGATGTGGTAATCCAGAGCGCCCACAAAACCCTCCCCAGCCTCACCCAGACGGCGCTGCTCCACCTCTCCCACGGCTCCCTGGCGGATCCGGACCGGGTCGAACGGCAATTGGATATCTATGAGACTTCCAGCCCCTCTTATCTCCTGCTGAGCTCTCTGGACGGCTGTACCGGGCTCCTGGCAGAGCACGGCGCGGCATGGTTTTCCCAGTGGCGGCAGCGGCTGGACCGTTTTTACGCCGGGGCAAAATCGTGGAAACGCCTGCGCCTGTTCACCGGCGGCCCGGCGGTATACGCCCACGACCCCGGCAAGCTCCTCCTCAACGGCGCGGCCCTGGGCCTCACGGGATCCGCCCTGGCGGAACAGCTCCGCGCCGGGGGCTTTGAGCCGGAGATGGTCCTGGGGTACAACGTCCTCTGCATGACCAGCCCCTGCGACGCGCCGGATACCCTGGCGCAGTTGGGAGAAGCCCTCGCGTCTCTGGACGTACAGGCGGAAGCTCGCGCCCTGCCGCCCCTCCCAGCGCTGCCGGAGTCCACGCCCCGCCAGGTGTTGCCCCCGGCGGAGGCGGCGGAAGCCCCGGCGGAAGACGTGCCCCTGGACCAAGCCGCCGGGCGGACCGCCGCGGAGGCGGTCTGGGCCTATCCGCCGGGGGTTCCCATGGTCCTGGCCGGGGAACTGCTTTCCCCAGAAGTTGCGGCCCTGCTCTCCGCCTGGGAAACCGGGGGCGCCCGCTTGGTGCGCACCGGCGCAAGGCCCTTGACAAAGCATATCAAATGTGTAAAATGATAAGGTAGACCATGAAGAAAAGGAGTGCTTGTTTCATGAAGCATATCGAGACCCTGGAGACCCGCGACATGGCCCAGAGCATCCAGGACGGCGGCTGCGGCGAGTGCCAGACCTCCTGCCAATCCGCCTGCAAGACCAGCTGCGGCATTGCCAACCAGCCCTGCGAAAAGGCTGAGTAAGGCTTTTCGGCGCTTTTTGCGCCGTAGCAAAAGCCGGGAGGCGCGGAACGCTTCCCGGCATTTTGCTGCTATATCCCAGGTAAAGTGAGGTTTTCCCTATGATCCACCGCTACCAGCTGGGGGGCTACAACATTGTTCTGGACGTATTTAGCGGCAGCGTCCACGTGGTGGACCCCCTGGCCTACGATATCATTGGTCTCTATGAAAACACCCCGCCGGAAGAGATCACCCGCCGCATGCTGGAGCAATACCGGGGTGACCCGGCGGTGACGGCGGAAGAGATTGCCGGTATCCTGGAGGACGTGGCCGCCCTCCAGAAGGCCGGGAAGCTCTTCGCCCCGGACACCTTTGCCCAAGAGGCCGGGACATACAAAAACCGCGGCAATGTGGTCAAGGCCCTGTGCCTCCACGTGGCCCACACCTGCAATCTCAATTGCGCCTACTGCTTTGCCGCCCAGGGGAAGTTCCACGGGGACGCGGCCCTCATGTCCTTTGAGACGGGTAAGCAGGCCCTGGACTTCCTGGTGGCCCGCTCGGGCGCCCGGCGGAATCTGGAAGTGGACTTTTTCGGGGGCGAACCCCTGATGAATTTCGACGTATGCCGCCGCCTGGTGGCCTACGCCCGGAGCATTGAAAGGGCCGCGGGGAAGAACTTCCGCTTCACCCTCACCACAAACGGCGTGGGGATCACCGACGAGGTCATTGACTTTGCCAACCGGGAGTGCGTCAACGTGGTTTTGAGCCTGGACGGGCGGAAGGAGGTCCATGACCGGCTGCGGAAATTCCCGGGCGGCCAGGGCAGCTATGACGTGATCGTGCCCAAGTTCCAAAAGCTTGTTGCCGCCCGGGGCGGCAAGGGTTACTACATACGGGGCACCTACACCCACTATAACACGGATTTCACCCAGGATATTTTCCACATGGCGGATCTGGGCTTTACGGAGCTGTCCATGGAGCCGGTGGTCTGTCCTCCCGGGGATCCCTATGCCCTGACGGAAGAGGATCTCCCGGTGCTCCTGGAGCAGTATGAGCGTCTGGCAGAAGATATGCTCCGGCGGTACAAGGCCGGCAACCCCATCACCTTCTACCACTACATCCTGGACCTGAAGCACGGCCCGTGCATCTACAAGCGCGTCTCTGGCTGCGGCAGCGGCACGGAATATCTGGCCGTGACTCCTTGGGGAGACCTCTACCCCTGCCACCAGTTTGTGGGGGATCCGGCCTACCGCCTGGGGGACGTGTGGAAGGGCGTGGAGAACACCGCCCTCCAGGACGAATTCCGCGCCTGCAACGTCTACGCCCGGCCCGCGTGTGCCGACTGCTGGGCCCGGCTCTACTGCTCCGGGGGCTGCGCGGCCAACGCCCTCCACGCCACTGGGAGCATCCAGGGCGTCTACGACTTTGGCTGCAAGCTCTTCCGCAAGCGCATGGAGTGCGCCATCATGCTCCAGGCCGCCCTGGCCACGGATCCAGAGCTCCGGGCCGCCAGAAATAGCGCCGGGCAGGAGGGCTGCGCCGCCTGCGGCGGGTGCGAATAGCCATAAGCGCCAAAGGGAAACACAGGGGCGGAGGATATCCTCCGCCCCTGTGTCATGTGAAGTCAGGCATGCAGCGTATTGTGCCGGCAAAAAAACTCCTCTTACAGAGGAAAACTGGGAAAAGGCACCGCTAAGGCGGGCCTTCTTTGTGCTGATTGAAGTATTGGGAGGGAAAGGCTCCGCCTTTCCCTCCCTCATGTACTAGCAGACGGGGACAACCCAGCCGTAGGGATCGGGGATCTTACCCCACTGGATGCCGGTGAGGGTGTCGTAAAGCTTTTGGGTCACGGGGCCGATTTTGCCGCCGCAGATCACATGGCTCTCCCCCTCATAGGCAATTTCGCCCATGGGCGAGACCACGGCGGCGGTGCCGGTGCCCCAGGCCTCTTCCAGCTCACCAGTCTCGGCAGCATGGATAAGTTCATCCACGGAGATGTCCCGCTCCTCGATTTCATAGCCCCAGTCCTTCAAAAGCTGGATGCAGCTGCGGCGGGTAACGCCGGGCAGAACACTGCCGGACACAAGAGAGGGCGTGACGATTTTCCCGTTGATTTTGAACATGACGTTCATGCTGCCCACTTCTTCGATGTACTTCTTGTGGACGCCGTCCAGCCAGAGGACCTGGGAGAATCCCAGTTCCTCCGCCTTCTCCCCGGCCCGGAGCGAGGCGGCGTAGTTGCCGCCGCACTTGGTGTAGCCGGTGCCGCCCCGGACGGCGCGGATATCCTGGCTCTCGATCAGAATGCGGACGGGGTTGATGCCCTCTTTATAATAGCTGCCCACCGGGCAGGTGATGATAGAGAAGAGATAATGGTGGGCGGCGTGAACCCCTACATGGGGGTCCGTGGCAATGGCAAAGGGACGGATATACAGGGAAGTGCCTTCCGCGCTGGGAACCCAGTCCTGTTCCAGTTCCACCAGGGTGAGCAGCGCCTGCATAAACACATCTTCGGGGATCTTGGGGACGCACAGCCGCTCCGCCGAGTCGTTCATACGGCGGATGTTGTCCATGGGCCGGAACAGCTGCACCTTGCCCTCGGCGGTGCGGTAGGCTTTCAGCCCTTCGAAAATCTCCTGGGCATAGTGGAGAACCATTGCCGCGGGC
Organism: uncultured Oscillospiraceae bacterium; assembly: GCA_944383185.1. Classification (GTDB taxonomy): domain Bacteria; phylum Bacillota; class Clostridia; order Oscillospirales; family Oscillospiraceae; genus CALWOS01. The sequence continues at coordinate 3,558 of CALWOS010000026.1, read as the reverse complement.
TCCAAGGTAAAGGGAGCGTAGGGGACAATGCGGGGATCGTGCCAGCCCTCGCCCTTGTCGTAGTTCATCAGGAACATATGGTCCGTGAACAGGACGCCAAAGGGCAGATCGTTGGTATCCGGCTTGGCCTTTGGTACCGCAGTGCGTTCGATGCGGATGTTCATTGATTCTTCCTTCTTTCGTGGTGGTGTTGCGCGCCATTAAAATTATAATTTTAATTTTACAAGCATTCGGAAATACTTGCAACAAAAAAATGGTTTTTATCCGGATTTTTGTGCAACCAAACCGCAGGCTCCAGGCAGGGAACGGAAACTTTGGACAAATTACCGCCGGGGGAAGCGCTCACTTCTTATAGGTGGAAGGGACAAAAATGGCCAGGATGGGATAGAGTTCCAAACGGCCCAAGAGCATATTCGCGCTCAAGAGCAGCTTGCTAAAGTCGCTGTATGCAGCAAAGTTCCGGGTAGGGCCTACGCCCCCCAGGCCGGGACCTACGTTGTTGAAGCAGGTGGCTACAGCGGTAAAGTTGGTGACAAAATCGAAATTATCAATGGAGACAAGAAGCACGGAGAGAAACTGAATGGCCATGAACACGGCAAAATAATTCAGTGTGCCCCGAACCGTATCCTCGTCCACCACGGCGCCGTCCACCCGGATGATGCGCACGCTGTTCGGGCGCACCGCCTGGAGTACAGCCCTGCGGATGGCCTTGGCCAGGATCACCACCCGGATCACCTTCAAGCCGCCGCCGGTACTTCCCGCGCAGGCGCCCACAAACATAAGCAGTATGAGGATCGTCCGGCTCAATTCCGGCCAGAGGTCAAAATCTGTAGACATAAAGCCCGTGGTGGAGATGATGCTGGCCACCTGAAAGGCCGCATGGCGCAGGCTCTCCGCCAGCGTGGGGAACATGTGGGAAATGTTCCAGGTGATCACAGCAATGGATGCCGCCACGATGCCCAGGTAAGCGATGAGTTCCTGGTTGCACAGGGCTTTGCGGAACTCCCGGATCAGCAGCAGAAAATAGACGTTGAAATTCACGGCGAACAGCAGCATGAACACCGTCACTACCACTTGGATATAGGGGCTGTAAGAGGCAAAGCTGTCATTCATCATGCCGAAGCCGCCGGTACCGGCAGTGGCGTAAGTGGCCACCAGCGCCTCATAAAGGCTCATTCCGCCGGATAGGAGGAAGATCACTTGAAGAATCGTCAGGGCAATGTAAATGGTGTAAAGGATTGTGGCGCTCTGGCGCATACGCGGCACCAGCTTATCCACCGTCACCCCGGGACTCTCCGCCCGGAGCAGGTGGATCTCATCCCCGGCGGTGGCGGAACCCTTCTTGGGCGAAACCGCCAGCACAAACACCAGCACGCCCATGCCTCCCAGCCAAATGGTGAAGCAGCGCCAATACATATCGCTCAACGGCATATCCTCTGCCGCTGGAAGAATAGAAGCTCCTGTAGTGGTAAAGCCGGAAACCGTTTCGAAAAAGCAATCCACCAGGCTGGGGATAGAGCCGGAAAAGAAAAAGGGCAGCCCGCCCATAAAGGACACCAGAATCCACGCCAGGCCCACGGTCATGAGCCCATCCCTTGCATAAAAGCTGTCCCGCCGGGGGCGGAGTAAAAACACGCCCGCCATCCCCAGCACGGCCAGCAGGGCAATGGCAATCAGGAAGCCCCGGACAGAGGCGTGCTCTCCCCGGTAAACCGCGATGCCCAGAGGGGGCAGCATGAAAGCCGCCTCCACCCAGAAAATACGTCCAATAATGTTGCAGATTTTTCGGTAATTCATGCCGCCCTCAGCGCTCCTCTTCCGCAAAAATATCGTTGAGGTCCAGAAGCACCCTGTCGGAAACGGTAACCACCACTATGCTGTCCCCCAGCTCCATGGTGTCGTTGCCTCCGGGAAGAATGCTCCGGTTCATGCGGCCGATACTGGCCAGAAGGACGTTGGGCTTGAGCTGAATATCTTTCAGGGGGATGCCCCGGTTTCGGGTGCTCTCCGTAACGTTGAACTCCATGGCCTCCACCTTTCCGTCCACCAGGTGATGCACAGCCAGGACAGAGGAACCGTCCCGGTTTTGCATGGCCCGGACATAGCGGATGATGGCCTGGGCGCAGAGCTGCTTGGGACTGATGATGCAGTCCAGGCCGCTGCCTGCGAACAGTTCCGTATACTCCGTGCGGTTGAGCTTGGTAATCACTTGGCTCACACCCAGCTTGTTGGCAAAAAGAGAAACCACCAGGTTCTCCTCATCCATGTTGGTGAGCGTAACCACGCTGTCCATACGCTCAATATTCTCCTCTCGGAGGATATTTTGATCCGTGCCATCAGCGTGGATAATTGTAGCCCCTGGGAGATACTCCGCCAAAGCTTCCGCCCTCCGGGCGTCCAGCTCCAGAAGCTTGACCCGGACGCCGCTTTTCACCAGCATGCGCGTCAGATAGGCTGCAATGCGGCTTCCTCCAATGAGCATGGCATCCCGCACGCGGTGTTGCTTGATGCCCAGATCGTCCATCAGCGCGGCCAGATCCGTACTTGGGGCCGTAACGTAAATTTTGTCCCCCTGCCGCACAACAAAGCTGCCGTCGGGGATATAGGCGTCCTCTCCCCGCTGGACAGCACAGACCAGAACCTTGACCTTCAGTTTTCGGGACAGCTCCACCAGGCTGATGCCGTCCAAAAGCCCTCCAGGCTTCGCCACCAGCTCCACAATCTCCACACGGCCCTTGGCAAAGGTGTCCCGTTTGAGAAAGCCGGGAATCTGCATCAGCCGGAAGATTTCCCGCGCAGTGATTTGCTCCGGGGTGATCGTCATGGAAAGGCCCAGCTCGTTTTTGAGCAGGTACATCTGCTCCAGATAGGCCGCGTCCCGGATACGGGCAATGGTGTTTTTGCAGCCCATTTTTCTGGCCACAATGCAGCACATCATATTGATCTCGTCCTGATGGGTGGCGGCAATCAACAAATCGCTGTGGTGGGTGTCCGCCTCCCGCAGCACGCCCAGGCTTGCGCCGTTGCCGTAGAGCATCTTGATATCCAGCAGCCCGGACATACGGGCGATTTTCTCCCGGTTGTTCTCGATGAGGACGATGTCGTGCCCCTCCCGGGTCAGTTGGGTAGCGAGAGTGAAGCCCACTTTCCCACCACCGACGATGACGATTTTCATGTGTCGTTTTCGCCTCCATCCAGTTTTTCGCGCTCCGGCAAACGCTTCCCGGAAGCGGCAGGGTCAATTGCAGCAGAGTCCCGCGCCCGGTGCGGGGGCGCGCTCCGGAGCCAGTGCCGGCCAGCGCGTATGAGCGCCCCGGCGCACAGCCCCGTAAAGGCCCCGGTGACGATACCGGAGCACAGCAGCACAAAGCCGTAAAGAAGCACCTGGGGCGTCCGGGTGAGCCACACGGCCACCAGGAGCTGACCCAGGTTATGCATCAAAGCTGCAAATATGCTGACCACCCACAGCTGCTTTTCCGGGAAAAGGCCCACCAGGGCGCACATGGCGCCGTAGGCCAGGACGCCTCCCGCCGCGCTGAACAGCAGCGCCGAGACGCT
>CALWOS010000025.1 GCA_944383185.1 uncultured Oscillospiraceae bacterium | reverse complement strand
TTCCCGGAGGCCTTTGCCGACGTGGACATCGCCCAGAAGACGGACGAGATCCTGGAATTCCTTCTGGGCCGGGGATATTATGACGAGATGGCCGCCCACGGCCTCTTCTTTGGAGTGATCGAGATTGGATCTTAGAAGCGGCGGAAAGCCCAAGGTGGTCCCTCCGGAGAGCTATGACCGCTTCCTCCGGCGGAAGTGGCTGTTTCTCCTGGCCCTGGCGGCGGCGCTGGTGATTTTGGCCCTGACGGCCATGACCACCGGTTCCTCCGGCCTCTCCCTGAGGGAGGTCCTCGCCGCCCTTGCGGGGCGCGGCTCGGAGCAGACGCGGGCCATCGTGTGGAACGTGCGCATGCCCCGGATCGCCGCGGCGGCGGCAGTGGGCGCGGCGCTGGCCCTCTCGGGCTGCGTGATGCAGAACGTGCTGCGCAATCCCCTGGCCTCCGCCTCCACCCTGGGCGTATCCCAGGGCGCGGCCTTCGGCGCAGCCCTTGCCATCATCGTGCTGGACGCCGGGGTACAGAACGCCGCCAACGCCGGCACCGCCGTCACCATCAGCAACCCCGCCGCTGTAACCGTCTGTGCTTTTGTGGGCGGCCTGGGCACCACGGCTTTCATCCTGGCTTTTTCCCGGATGCGGGGGAGCAGCCCGTCATCCATGATCCTGGCGGGCGTGGCGCTGAGCTCCATGTTCACCGGCGGCACCACTTTGCTCCAGTATTTCGCTGACGACGTCCAGGTGGCCACAGTGGTCTACTGGACCTTCGGCGACCTGGGCCGCCCGGGCTGGAGCGAGATCGGGCTCATTTTTTCCGTTACGCTGGCGGCCTTCCTCTTTTTCCTGTGGAACCGCTGGAATTATAACGCCTTGGAAAGCGGCGTCCAGACGGCCAAGAGCCTGGGCGTGAACGTGGATGCCCTCACCTTTGTGAGCATGGCCCTGTGCGCCCTGATTGCGGCGCTGTCCGTGGCCTTTGTGGGCATTATCAGCTTTGTGGGCCTCATCGCCCCCCACATGGTCCGGAAGTGCACCGGCAGCGACTACCGCTTCCTCATCCCCTGCTCCGCCCTGGGGGGCAGCGCGCTGCTGCTCCTGGGGGACCTGGCGGCAAAGAACCTCCTTTCGCCGGTGGTGCTGCCCATCGGGGCCATCACCTCCTTCCTGGGGGCGCCGCTGTTCCTCTATATTGTCTTTCGGGGAGGGAAGCTGCGATGATCGAAGTCAAAGATCTCCATTTTTCCTATGGCGGCCGGCCCATCCTTCAGGGCGTGAGCTTCACAGTGGAGCAGGGGGAGTGTGTGGCGGTGCTGGGCAATAACGGAGCCGGCAAGAGCACCCTGGTCACCTGTATCAACCGTATCCTCCGCCCCCAGTCCGGCGCCGTGCTGGTGGATGGGGAGGATCTGGGGACCATGAGCCGCAACGCCCTGGCCCGGACCGTGTCCTATGTCCCCCAGAAAAACGAGCTGAGCCACACCACGGTATATGATGCCGTGCTCCTGGGCCGGAAGCCCTATTTCCGCTGGGGCGCCTCCCCGGATGACTACGATGTGGTGGAGCATGCCCTGGACTCCGTCGGGCTTCGGGATTTCCGGCTGCGGTATCTCAACGAGCTCTCCGGCGGCGAGATCCAGAAGGTGATGCTGGCCCGGGCCATCGCCCAGGAGCCCAAGCTCATGCTCCTGGACGAGCCCACCAGTAACCTGGATCCCCGGAACCAGTATGAGGCCATGGAGCTTATCCGCCACTGCGCCCACAGCCACGGCATTGCCGTGCTTGTGGTGATCCACGATCTCAATCTGGCGCTGCGCTATTGTGACCGCTTCCTGTTCCTGAAAGACGGCGTGGTCTACCGCTGCGGCGGCCAGGAGATCGTCACCGAGGCCCTGCTCCAGGAGGTTTACGGCATGCCCATGGCCTGCCGCAGCGTCTCCGGGCTGCGCGTTGTCATCCCCGGGATTTGAATAACTACAAAGCTTATTTCCCTGCCCCGCCGAAATAGCCGCATCCCCTTTTTCGCGGCCATTTCGGCGGGGCTTTCGCTTTTTGCAAAAATTCGTTCACAGATTCCTCTTTTTTCTCCTTGACAATTGTGTTATACTGACAATGGAAATCCTGTCCACCCGGCAAAACCATCCTCCAAGGAGGGAGACCATGTCCCCGAAAGCCAAGGGCGTCAAGCAAATGGCCACCAACCGCAAAGCCTTCCACGACTATTTCGTCCTGGACCGCTTTGAAGCCGGCATTGAACTGGCAGGTACGGAGGTCAAGTCCATCCGCGCCGGACAGCTCAACCTCAAAGACGCCTTCTGCACCGTGAAAAATGGGGAGCTCATCCTCCGGGGGATGCACATCAGCCCGTATGAGCACGGGAACATCTTCAACCGTGACCCTGTGCGCCCCCGCCGCCTGCTGATGCACAAGCGGGAGATCCGGAAGCTCCAAGCCCAGATCCAGCAGGACGGCGCCGCGCTGATCCCACTGTCCGTCTATTTCAAGGACAGCCTGGTAAAGGTGGAGCTGGGGCTCTGCAAGGGCAAAAAGCTCCATGACAAACGGGAGGCCGCGGCGGTGCGGGACGCCAAGCGGGATATGGACCGGGCCATGAAACAGCGCTGAAGCCAAGACCAACTCTGCGAAATACATATACGGGGGTCACGATTATGAAACGGAAGCTTGGGGTCCTTCTGGTGGTTCTCTCTCTTTTCTGCTCCCTGGCGGTTCCCACCTTTGCCCTGCGCTTTACCGATGTTCCGGAAAACAGCTGGTACTACCGGGAAGTGAGCGAGATGGTGGATGCGGGCTACCTGAACGGCTATCCGGACGGAAGCTTCCGGGGGGATGACCCCGTCACCCTGGCGGAGTTCCTCACCATCGTGGCCCGGGTCCAGGGCGTACCCTGCGGCAGCCAGGGCGGCCACTGGGCGGGCCAGCAGATCGACGCGGCCCTGCGCCTGGGGTGGATGAACTCCGGGGACCTGCTGGTCACAGGGGTGGACGAGTATCTCCCCAGGCAGTTTGCGGCCAAAATCCTGGTCCTCGCCCTGGGCGTGGAGGACGCGCCTGACACGATCCGCCTCCCCTTTGGAGACGTGGTGCAGATCGACGCGGCCTACTACCCCTATGTGGAGGCGGCCTATGCCGCTGGCCTTTTTGTGGGGGACACGGAGGGGAACTTCTCTCCCCAAGGCTACATTGTCCGCGGCGCCGCCGCGGTCCTGATCTACCGGGCGGAGCACGGCGGAACAACCCCTCCCGCACCCGGCGGCACCATTTCCCATGAGGGCTACACCGCCGACCAGGTCAAGGGCCACTTCTCCAACTGCGCCCTGGGCGCGGAGTATGGCAACGGGATACGTGTGGTGAAAAAGTGGACCCAGCCTATTTACTACACCTATTCCGGCACGCCTCTGTCCGGAGACACAGCCTATCTGGAACGCTTCATGGAAGCCCTCAACGGCATCTACGGCTTCCCGGGCATCTATCCTGCCGCGGACGGGCAGAGTGCGAATCTCACCATCCACTTTGTCCGGGACGAGGCGGAAATGTACGCCCTCACCGGTTACCAGAATGTGAATGGCCTCGCCTCCATCTGGTACGGCACCGGCACCTATGAGATCACGCGGGGCCGGGTTGTCTACACCAACGATATGGACGCCGGCGAGCGCCGGAGCGTCCTCATTGAGGAACTCTACCAGGTCATGGGTATCCTCAACGACAGCTACGACTACCCTGAGAGCATCATTTATCAGTTTTATACGGACGCCCAGTGGCCCTGCACCCTGGACTGGGCCATCATGGAGCTGCTCTACCACCCCGACATGCGCTGCGGTATGAACGAATCGGCATGTATGGCGGTCATCGACTCCCTACTTCAATAACAGAAAGGAATGCAAATCATGTCCAATCCCATCGTCACCATCCAGATGGCCGGCGGCGGCGTGATCCGCGCCGAGCTGTATCCGGAAGTAGCGCCTATGAGCGTACGGAATTTTGTAAACCTCATTCAGGACGGCTTTTATGACGGCCTGACTTTCCATCGGGTCATCCCCGGTTTCATGATCCAGGGGGGCTGCCCCCAGGGTACCGGCATGGGCGGCCCGGGGTACAGCATCTTCGGCGAGTTTGCGGGCAACGGTTTCCAGAATGACCTGAAGCACACCCGGGGCGTGCTGTCCATGGCCCGGTCCATGCGCCCCAACTCCGCGGGCAGCCAGTTCTTTATCATGCATGAGGATGCCCCCCACCTGGACGGGCAGTACGCCGCCTTCGGCAAAGTTGTCGAGGGGATGGACGTGGTGGATGCCATTGCCGCCGCGCCCACGGACTACAGCGACAAGCCTCTGGAGCCTCAGAAAATGGAGAAGGTGACAGTGGAGACCTTTGGGGAGAGCTATCCTCCCCCGGAGAAGAAGTGACAGGCACAGGGCCAAGATAACTGCACCCGCCCCGCCGCAGCGGCGGGGCGCCATACGGGGCCGTAAAGGTTTCGACGGGGGTGTGGAGGCTGGAATAGCGGGCGGATGCGCCTACCATCCTTAAAATGGGCAATTATAAATTAAAGAACAACGACAACGCTGTTCTCGCCGCTGCTTAATTAGCGGCCGTCCGACCCGGGAGCACCACGGCCTGGGAATTCGGGCGTCGATGAGTGGTGAACGTGCGTGCGGTAAGCTTTGCCCGCACCATGCATCATGAAGCTACCAATCCCGGCTGTCTGCGTATCCTCAGCCGGGGGCGGGAATTCTGAAGATACGCTGCGCCCGGAGAAGTTCCTTCTGAAGCGCTTTCGGACGCGGGTTCAATTCCCGCCGGCTCCACCACGTCGCCGCGGACGGCATATCGTTCGCGGCGGCTTTTTTGCAAAAGTCGCCTCTCACTCACTCTGTCGAAGCTCCTTTCCGAATCGAACCCGCTTACGCTGGGCTTCGATTCAGTTTTTGTCCTGCCCCGGGGCATCTTTTTTGCCAACGCATCCCACATAAAAGCCGCCGTGGGCATTTGTCCGGCGGCGGCTTTTATGCGGCGGCTGCTGTGTTCTGAGACGCCGAGAAATAAACCGGAAAATTCTCTTGACAAAGCGGGGCGCATTGTATATTATAACATCGTTACATAGCGGTGTTATATGGAGGCCGATATGGAAGAGAAATCGCCGGATACCCTGAAAAAAATACAGCAGGCCGCCTTGGAGGAATTCTCTGAAAAAGGCTTTCTGGGCGCTTCCCTGCGGAAGATCGTAAAAAATGCCGGCGTGACGACCGGGGCGTTCTATGGCTATTTTTCCAGCAAGGAGGCGCTGTTCGCCTCCCTGGTGGAGCCCCATGCCGCCGCCCTGATGGGGCGGTTCATGGAAGCGCAGACCAGGTTCGCCGCGCTGCCGGACCAAGAACAGCCGTCGCACATGGGTGAGGCCTCCGGCGGCTATGTGGATTGGATGGTAGACTATATCTGCGCGCACCGGGAGCCGGTCAAGCTTCTGCTTTGCGGTGCGGAGGGGACCTCCTACGGCCAATTTGTCCACAATATGGTGGAAGTGGAAGTAGAGTACACCCTTCAATACATGGATGTGCTGCGCCGGTTGGGAAATGAAATTCCCGAACTGGACCGTTCCCTTTGCCATATCATCGCAAGCGGCATGTTCAACGGTCTTTTCGAGATAGTCGTCCACGACATGCCCCGGGAGCAGGCGCACCGGGACGTGGCACAGTTCCGCACGTTCTATACAGCCGGCTGGCTGAAATTGATGGGACAATAGTCCTGTCTTTTTTGCACAATAGTTAGTAATAACTAACTAAGATGGGAGGTTTCGATTATGGAGAGGCAAAAAAAGAACGCCGTGGCGGCGCTGCTGGATTACGCGGGTGGGCACAAAGGGCTGACCTTTCTGGGGCTGGTCCTTTCGGCGGTGTCCATGCTGTTGAGCATGGCGCCTTACATCTGCATCTGGCTGGCGGCGCGGGATCTGATCGCCGTGGCGCCGGAGTGGACCCGGGCGGAGCATGTGGCGTGGTACGGCTGGCTTGCGTTTGCCTTTGCGGTGGGCGGCATTGCGGTGTATTTTGCGGGGCTCATGTGCACCCATCTGGCGGCATTCCGTACGGCGTCCAATATCCGCAAGCGCGGCGTCGCCCGCGTGATGCGCGCGCCCCTGGGCTACTTTGACGCCAATGCCTCCGGCTTGATCCGGGGGCGTCTGGACGCGGCGGCGGCCGACACGGAAACCCTGCTGGCCCACAATCTGGCGGACATTGTGGGAACCGCCGCTTTGTTTTTGGCCATGCTGGTGCTGATGTTCGTCTTTGACTGGCGGATGGGGTGCGCCTGCCTGCTGGCGGCGGTGATCTCCGTGATCGCCATGTTTTCCATGATGGGCGGCAAAAACGCCAAAATTCTGGCGGAATACCAGGCGGCCCTGGACCGCATCACCAAGGCGGGCACTGAGTATGTCCGGGGCATACCGGTGGTGAAAATTTTCCAGCAGACAGTCTATTCCTTCAAAGCGTTTCAAGAGGCGATTGAGGATTACAGCGCCAAAGCCGAGTATTACCAGGCGGATGTTTGCCGTGTGCCGCAGTCCGTGAACCTGACTTTTACCGAGGGCGCGTTTGTTTTCCTGGTGCCGGTGGCCTTGTTCCTGGCCCCCGGCGCGCTCGCCGGCGGGGATTTTGCCGGGTTTGTGACGAACTTCACGTTTTACGCCGTGTTTTCCGCGATTGTCTCCACGGCGCTGGCCAGGATCATGTTTGCCTCCTCCGGCGTGATGCTGGCCGGGGCCGCGCTGGGCCGCATCCAGCAGGTGATGGACGCCCCGTCGCTCCCGGTACCGGAAGCACCCCAGGTGCCGCACGGCAATCAGGTGGAGTTTCAGGATGTGAGCTTTACCTACGACGGGGCGGAGGTTCCCGCGCTCTCCCACGTCTCGTTTACCGCCCGGCCAGGGGAGACAGTGGCCCTGGTGGGGCCCTCCGGCGGCGGCAAGACCACGGCGGCCAGCCTGATCCCCCGGTTCTGGGACGTCACCTCCGGCGCGGTGAAGGTCGGTGGTGTGGACGTGAGGCAGATAGACCCCCATGTGCTGATGGATCAGGTGGCCTTCGTGTTTCAGAATAACCGCCTGTTCCAGGCGTCCATCCTGGAAAACGTCCGGGCGGCGCGGCCGGACGCCACGCGGGAACAGGTGTTGGAGGCGCTGAAAGCCGCCCAGTGCCAGGACATTCTGGAAAAATTGCCCCAAGGCATGGATACGTGCCTCGGGACGGAGGGCACCTATCTCTCCGGCGGCGAGCAGCAGCGCATCGCCCTGGCCCGGGCCATCCTGAAAGACGCGCCCATTGTGGTGCTGGACGAGGCGACGGCCTTTGCCGACCCGGAGAACGAGGCGCTCATCCAAAAGGCGTTTGCCGTGCTGACACGGGGCCGCACCGTTATCATGATTGCTCACCGGCTGTCCACCGTTGTGGGGGCCGACAGGATCATCGTGCTCAACGAAGGCCGCGTCGCCGAACAGGGCACTCATGGGGAGCTCCTCTCCGCGGGCGGGCTGTATGCCCGGATGTGGGCGGACTACAACCGGGCGGTCCAATGGAAGATCAGCAGCGAAAGGGAGGCGGAGTAAATGTTTGGAAAAAAGTTCCAGATGAAATACGCCCTGACAGACCAGGGCGTAAAGAACGCCCAAAAGGGCGCGTTCTGGACCGTGCTGGTCAACCTGATCGTCATGGCCGGTGTGAGCGTTTTGTATCTGCTGATGTCCGGTTTTATGGGGACTTTGACAAATGGGCAGGCGCTGCCCGGCATCTGGCTGCCCGTCTGGCTGACCGTTTTGTTTGTCATGCTCTCTTTCCTTACCCATCTGCAGCAATACAAGGCCACCTACGGCCTCGTATACGGCGAGGTCAAGACCACCCGCCTGCGCCTGGCAGAACGGCTGCGCAAGCTGCCCCTGGGGTACTTCGGAAAACGGGACTTGGCTGATTTGACGGAGACCCTCATGGGGGACGTCAACCGTATGGAGCATGTCTGGAGCCATGTGCTGGGGTACCTCTACGGGGCCTACATTTCTACGGCAATCGTCGCCGTCTGCCTGCTGGCCTACGACTGGCGGCTGGCCATTGCCTGCCTGTGGGGCGTGCCGGTGGCCTTTGCGCTGCTGTTCGGCAGCCGGAGGCTGGCCGCCCGCGCCTCCGAGCGGACGAAAAAGGCCGCCGTCCGGGTCTCCGACGGGATTCAGGAGGCGCTGGAAAATGTCCGGGAGATCCGCGCCACCAACCAGGAGGAGCGGTACCTTGCCGGATTGAACCAAAAGATTGACGAACATGAACGGACCATGATAAAAGGCGAGCTATCTATGGGAATCTTTGTCAATGCCGCCAGCGTCATCATGCGGCTGGGCGTGGCGACCACGGTTCTGGTGGGGGCAAACCGGATCCTCTCCGGGCAGATCGACTTCATGCTGCTGTTCCTGTTCCTGCTGGTGATTACCCGGGTCTACGCCCCCTTTGACCAGAGCCTCGCCCTCATTGCGGAGATGTTTGTTTCCCAGGTATCGGCGGATCGGATGAACGAAATCTACGACACGCCCACTGCGGAGGGGCCGGCGGTCTTCGCCCCCAAGGGGCATGATATTGTGTTTGACCGTGTGGACTTTGCCTATGATCAAAAGAAAGTGCTCCACAGCGTGAGCTTTACCGCCAGAGAGGGGGAGGTCACCGCGCTGGTGGGGCCCTCGGGCTCTGGCAAGAGCACCTGCGCGCGGCTGGCCGCCCGCCTCTGGGACGTCACCGGGGGCACCATCCGGGTGGGCGGCGTGGATATCTCCACCGTGGACCCTGAGGCGCTTTTGTGCGACTATTCCATGGTGTTTCAGGACGTGGTGCTTTTTGACGACACGGTGATGGAAAATATCCGCCTGGGCCGCCGGGGGGCGACGGATGCGGAGGTGCTCGCCGCGGCCCGGGCGGCCAACTGCGAGGAATTTGTCCGCCGGCTGCCCAAAGGATATGACACCCCCATCGGGGAAAACGGGGCAAGACTCTCCGGCGGGGAACGGCAGCGCATTTCTATCGCCCGGGCGCTGCTGAAGGACGCGCCCATCGTCCTTCTGGATGAGGCCACGGCCAGTCTGGACGTGGAAAACGAGACCAAGATCCAGGAGGCCCTCTCCCGGCTCCTCGCCGGAAAGACGGTGCTGGTCATCGCCCACCGGATGCGCACGGTGGAAGCAGCGGACAAGATCGTGGTCCTGGCCGGCGGGCGGGTGGCGGAGGCGGGCGCCCCGTCCGAACTGCTGGAACAAGGGGGGCTGTTCCGCCGCATGGTGGAGCTCCAGCGGCAGAGCGCCGGGTGGAAGCTGGGATAAAGGCGCCCGGCGGGCCTTGCTCTCCTGAAAAGAGCGTATCCCCGGGTCGGAGTTCCGGCCCGGGGATGTTGAGGAGGTCAAAAAACCTTCTGCATTTTGGATAATGTGGACGCACCGGCCGCGGCAGATGCGGCGTCAGCCCACCATGGTCTTGCAGAAAGCGGCGCAGCAGCAGCGCTCGCACGCCGGTTTCCTGGCGGAACAGACTGCCCGTCCATGGAGCACCAGGCGGTGGCAGAAGTCCGAGGATTTCTCCGGAGGCAGGATTTCCCGCAAGGCCTTTTCGATTTTTACCGGGTCTTTCAGGTTCTCCACCAGGCCCATGCGGTTGCTCAGGCGGATGCAATGGGTGTCCACCACCACGGCGGGCAGGCCGTACACATCCCCCAGGATGAGGTTTGCCGTCTTGCGGCCCACGCCGGGAAGGGCCACCAGCTCCTCCATGGTGTCCGGGACCCGGCCCCTGTGCTTTTCCAGAAGCGCCTGGGCGCACAGCACGATATCCCGGGCCTTGGACCGGAAGAACCCGCAGGAGCGGATATAGGGTTCCACCTCCTCGGGCGAGGCGGCGGCAAAGCTCTCCAGGGTGGGGAAGCGCGCGAAAAGGGCAGGGGTGATTTGATTGACCCGTTCGTCCGTACACTGGGCGGCCAGGCGCACGCTGAAGAGTAGCTCATAAGGTTTTTCGTAAGTAAGGGAGCATTCCGCCAGGGGGTACTCCGCCTCCAGCGCCGCGATGATCCCCGCGGCGCGTTCCCGCAGTTCCATAATTCTCTCTCCTTTGACAGGGCCTCTTGTTTTTCCCCAGTTTACCACAGCGGTTCTTGTTTTCCAAGGCCCTTTCCGGCAGAAATGCCCCAAAAGCCGGGCTGGCGCCGCCTCTTTGCAGCGAAATTTTGTCCAAATTGTCGGGGCCACCGGGAGAATGGAACGCAAATTTGTCGCTTGGGGCTATTGCAATCCGCGGCGGAATTGGCTATAATATGTTTCCGAGCAAAAAACAAGCTTCCACATAGGAGGAACACAGCCAATGATTCACGAACTCATCGACGTGATCCGCGCCCAGGACCCGGAGGTGGCGGAGGCCGTTGCCCTGGAGCTGGGCCGCCAGCAGCAGAACATCGAGCTGATCGCCTCGGAGAACTTTGTCAGCAAGGCCGTCATGGCCGCGGCCGGCACGGTGCTCACCAATAAATACGCCGAGGGCTACCCCGGCAAACGCTATTACGGCGGCTGCCAGTATGTGGACATCGCGGAGAACCTGGCCATTGAGCGGGCCTGCCGCGTCTTTGGCTGCAAGTATGCCAACGTCCAGCCGCACAGCGGCGCCCAGGCCAACTTCGCCGTGTACTTGGCTTTGTGTAAGCCCGGAGATACGGTGCTGGGTATGGACCTGGGCCACGGGGGGCACCTGACCCACGGTAGCCCCGCCAACGTCTCCGGCAAATACTACAACATTGTCTCCTATGGCGTGGACCCCGCAACCGGCGTCATTGATTACGACAAGGTCCGTTCCCTGGCACTTGAGCACAGGCCCCGGATGATCATTGCCGGCGCTTCCGCTTACCCCCGGGTCATTGATTTTGCCCGCTTCGGAGAGATTGCCCGGGAGTGCGGCGCCTATCTGATGGTGGATATGGCCCATATCGCCGGGCTGGTGGCTGCGGGGCTGCATCCCTCGCCCATCCCTCATGCGGACGTGGTTACCACCACCACCCACAAGACCCTCCGCGGCCCCCGGGGCGGCATGATCCTCACCAACGACGAGGCCATAGCCAAGAAGATCAACAGTGCCATCTTCCCCGGGGAGCAGGGCGGCCCCTTGATGCACATCATTGCGGCCAAGGCTGTGGCACTGGGCGAGTGCCTCCAGCCCGCCTATCGGGACTACCAGGTCCAAGTGCTGAAAAACGCCAAGGCTCTGGGAGACTCCCTATTGGAGCAGGGACTCAAGCTGGTCTCCGGCGGTACGGACAACCACCTGGTGCTCCTGGATCTCCGGGGTACGGGTATTTCCGGCCGGGAGCTGGAGCACCGCCTGGACGAGGTCCATATCACTACCAACAAGAACAAGGTCCCTGATGACCCCGCCGGGGCCCAGGAGACCAGCGGCCTGCGTCTGGGCAGCCCCGCCGCCACCACCCGGGGCCTCAAGGAGGAGGACATGCGGGAGATCGGCCGCCTGGTGGCCCTGGCTGTATTCCACTTTGTGGAGAAGAAGGAAGAGATCGCCGGCCGTGTCGCGGCCATTTGCGAGAAGTACCCCCTGTATACGGACTGAAAGTGCATTTGAAAGCCGCTGGCGCGTGAAACGCGCCGGCGGCTTTTTTTCAGTGTGCCTTTGAAAAAAGGAAAATGGGCTTGACAAATCGCGGGAATGAGATATAATGGTATTAGCCAATAACAGTAATAATTCCTATTTTATTCATGAAAGGAGAATATCCATGGAATTGAAAGGCAGCAAGACCGAGAAAAATCTCATGACCGCCCTTGCCGGCGAATCCGAGGCCCGGAACAAGTATACGTATTTTGCCTCCGTCGCCAAGAAGGAGGGCTACGAGCAGATCGCGGCCATCTTCCAAAAGACCGCGGACAACGAAAAAGAGCACGCCAAGATGTGGTTCAAGGCCCTGGGACTTCTGGGAAACACCGCCCAGAATCTGGAGGCTGCCGCAGCCGGTGAGAACTATGAGTGGACGGACATGTATGCCCGCTTCGCCAAGGAAGCAGAGGAAGAGGGTTTCACCCAGCTGGCGGCGCAGTTCCGCGGCGTGGCTGCGATTGAGAAGACCCACGAGGAGCGGTATCGGGCCCTGCTGAACAACGTGCAGATGCAGAAGGTCTTTGAAAAGAGCGAGATCACCATCTGGGAGTGCCGGAACTGCGGCCACCTGGCCATGGGAAAGAAGGCTCCCGATGTCTGCCCCGTCTGCGCTCATCCCCAGAGCTTCTTCGAGGTCCGCAAAGAAAATTACTGAGTTTCTCTTTAAAAAACGAAAAATATGCCGGAGGCCGTCAAAAGCCTCCGGCAATCTTGTTTGTGAGGGAGAGGGGACCTGCGCGCCGCGCACTTTCGCCGGCACGCAGCCGCTTTTGCCGTGCCCTGTGCAGCAATAAACCCAGCACCGCCCCATGGGGCGGTGCTGGGCTGGCGCATGCCGGAACTGCGGCAGTTTTTCTTATTCGATAGTGACGCAGGTGCTTTCCGGCAGAACTTTGGGAGCTTCCTTGGGAAGACTGATCCGCAGGATGCCATCTTCAAACTTGGCGGAGATGTCTTTGGGCTGCAGGCCGTCGCCCACATAGAAGCTCCGGCTGCACTCGCCCGTGTACCGCTCCTGACGGATATAGCGGCCCTTCTCGGGGCTGGTGTCCTTTTCCACGCCCTTGGCGGCGCTGATGGTCAGGTAACCGTTCTGGAGCTGGATCTGCACTTCGTCCTTCTTGAAGCCCGGCAGGTCGATGTCCAGCTCATAGCTGGCGTCGGTTTCCCGCACGTCGGTTTTCAGAAGGTTCTTGCCGTGCTTCCCATACAGGGGATCGCGGCCGGTCCACACGGGCATCAAACTAAAAGGATTCTCAAAGAAATCGTCAAACAGCTTTTCCCCAAAAATGCTAGGCAACATAAGTCATTCCTCCATTTCCTGTTTGGCTCCGCCGGGAAAACTTTCCCGCCGGGCCTTTGCCGCCCTTCCCGGATGTGCAGTCCGGGCATTTTTGCGTTTCCCCTCAGCGGAGGGGCACGGCCTTTTCCGTTTCCCCTTCCTGAAGTTCATCTTCATTATACACCCGGAATTAGCACTGTCAAGCATAGAGTGCTAATATTTACAAAAGTGAAATTATTTGTTCACATTTTATCCGATTTTTCCTCGATAAAACTGGAAATTGTGCCCAAATAATGAGGGAAAGACATGAATCCGACCCAAGTGCGGATCGTTTGCACACCAAATATTTTGAAAAAGCAAAACAGCCCCGGAGTTTCCTCCGGGGCTGTGAGGCTGGAACTTGATGTGTTTACTTGGCCTGCGCGGGGTTCAGGACATCATTTTTCTGAAGGATGAGAATCCGCCAGACAAAGATGAGAAGGAACAACACCGCCACCACGATCCCAACAGGGTAGGCGATGCTTACCGGCAGGTGCAGGCATTCCGGCGCCTGGAAGAAGTAAGTCACGGACACGGCGGACATGAACGTGGCCGGCAGGGCCGCGATGAAGCATGCCTTGGGCGGGAAGCCGTATTTGTGGAGGAATACCGCACCGGTCCACAGCACGATCATGGCCAGCGTTTGATTGGACCAGGAGAAGTACCGCCATAGCACATCCCAGGGCAGGGCCAGAGCGATGACGGCGCCGATGCCCAAAAGGGGGACGGACAGAGCGGCGCGAGGCCCGACCTTGGACTGGTCAATGTGGAACCAGTCGGCAATGGTAAGCCGGGCGGCACGGTAGGCGGTATCACCGGAGGTGATGGGGCAGGCAATGACGCCGATCATGGCCAGCACGCCGCCCACGGTGCCCAACAGACCGGTGGAAATTTCAAATACCACGCCGCCGGAGCCGCCGGCAGCGATGGCGGCAGTCAGGCCGCTCATGCCGTCCAGGAGAGAGCCGTGATTGGTATAGTAGGTAACGCCGGCAGCAGCCCAGATCAGGGCGATGACGCCTTCAGCCACCATGGCGCCGTAGAAGATGGTGCGGCCCTGTTTCTCACTGGTGATGCACCGGGCCATCATGGGGGACTGGGTGGCGTGGAAGCCGGAGATTGCGCCGCAGGCAACTGTGACGAACATCATGGCCCACTTGGGCAAGCCGTCGGGATGCGCCGCCGTGAGGCTGGCCAGGGACAATTCCGGCATGTCGCCGCCCATCTGCACGATAATGCCGCCACCGATGCCAAGGGCCATGAAGATCAGGCACAGGCCGAACACGGGGTAGAGCTTGCCGATGATTTTGTCAATGGGCAGGAACGTTGCCAACAGATAATAGAGCATGATCACCACCAGCCAGAACGTGGTGTTCAGGGTCTCCGGGGTAAGCTTGGCCAGAAGGTCCGCCGGCCCCACTGAGAAGTTCACGCCCACCATCACCAGCAGCACTACGGAGAAGACGCGCATAAGGAAAGTGATGACTTTACCCATGTAAAGGCCCACGACCTCGGAGATAGATTTGCCGTCGTTGCGCTCGCTCATCATGCCGGAGAGAAAATCGTGGACGCCGCCGCCCAGGATAGTACCAAAGACAATCCACAGGTACACCGATGGCCCCCAGCACGCGCCGGACAGGGCGCCGTAAATGGGGCCCAAACCTGCAATGTTCAGCAATTGGACCAGGAAGATTCGCCAGGCCTTCATAGGGACGTAGTCCACGCCGTCCGGGTGGGCCACTGCGGGAGTGGGCCGGTCATCCACCCGGAAAATCTTTTCCACCAGCTTGCTGTAAGTAAAGAAACCGACGATCAGCAGCAGCAGGCAAACAATGAATGTAATCATGCGAAATGCCTCCTCTTTTTTTGCAGGATGCCGGGAGACCGGCACCCCATGACCATAATCTTTACACGCCCTAAATATAGCGGCTTTTAAGAGAAAGTCAAGTAAAAATTTAAAGATTGTTCATATTTTATTCCAGCCAGTAATTTTATTAGATATTTTGAGCGGCTGATGCTTATAAAGTGTATACAACAGTTTGGGAGGGATATAGATATTTTAATGTGAAGAGAATAGCAATCGCACAGAGAAAGTTTTTCCAAAAACTCCATTGACAAAGAGGTAAGGGTATTATATAGTGCAGCAAAGAGCGGGAGCGGCGGCAGCTCCGACCGCTCCACGCAGATGTTTTCGGCAGGAGGGAATAGGATGATTCTTGACAGCTTGCATAATATCCGGCAGTATAAGGGAATCTCCCCAGCCATGGACCAAGCCATTGAAGCCCTGGCGAGTTTGGACTTCACCGCCCTGGCGGTGGGGGATTACCCCTTGGGGACGGAGGGGATGCACTATATGGTGCAGGATGTGCGCCTCAACCCCTTTGCCGCCTCCCGCTGGGAGTGCCACGACCAGTTTATCGACATTCAGTACGCCTGCGCCGGCGGGCCGGAGACCATAGGCTATGCACCCCGGGAGAGCATCCGGGGTTGGGAAAAAAACCCAAACGGAGATATTGCCCAGTCGGACGACCCCAACCCCGGCATCCCCATGGTGATCCCCCAGGGGCATTTCGGCATCTACTTCCCTCAGGACGCCCATCGCCCGGGCCAGGGGGACGGCGGCGCGCCTTACCGGAAAGTGGTTTTCAAAATCCCGGTGTCCGGCAACGCGCGGTAAAAACTTCGCCGGGACGGGGCATTTTTTGGGAAAAGTTTTTCTTCCTTTTTCCACGGCCCTGTGGTACAATATTCCGTACACTCCAAAGGAGGTTTTTATAACAATGCCTGAAAATAACTATATCACCACTCCCACAGATCACGGAACGATCAACATCTCCGAGGACGTGTTCGCCGTTATGGTGGGCGCGGCAGTTGCGGAGGTGGACGGTGTGGCCGGCATGGCTAACACCGTGGGCAGCGATCTTCAGGAGCTCCTGGGCCGGAAGAACCTGCAGAAGGGTGTCAAAGTCAGCTTTGACGAAAACGGCACCGTGGTGGTGGACGTGCTGCTGACGGTGCGCTTCGGCTACAACATCACCCAGGTAGCCAAGCAGGTCCAGGAAAAGGTGGCCTCCGGCGTGGAGGCCATGACCGCCAGCCATCCCGTGGTGAATGTCCACGTGGCCGGCGTTTCGTTCAGCAAGTAAACGTGAGAAACGGGCAGCCGCGGGGGGCAGAGGGCTTTCTGCCCCCCGCGGCTGCCGGCGCTGTTTCGCCCGAGTATTTACCACGCGCCGGAACCGGCGCAAGGAGGCCGTCCATGACCAGAACCACTGCCCGAGAGATCGCCGTGCAATTGAGTTTTGCCCTCGCCGCCCACCCGGAGGACGAGGTGCCCATGCTGGAGCAGTTCTTTGACCGCGCCTACTTCGCCACCCTGGCCAAGGAGGATCCCCTCTTTGCCGAATACCCCGACAAAAAGCAGCTGCGCTATATCCTGCGCCTGACCGCCGGCGTCCGGGAGAAACAGGCGGAACTGGACGGCTATATCGAAAAATACGCCCGGGGCTGGAAGCTCAGCCGCATCAGCCGCATCGCCCTGGCGGTGCTCCGCTGCTGCTTGTATGAGCTGCTCTACATGGACGACGTGCCGGACGCCGCCGCCATCAACGAGGCGGTGGAGCTGGCCAAAGGCTATGAGGAGCCGGAGACGGTGTCCTTCATCAACGGCATTTTGGGCAGCTTCATGCGGGAGGAAAAGGCCGCTGCGTCTCCGGAGGCGCCGGCGGACGCCCTGGATAGGGAGCCGGAGCCGGAAAAGGCCGTTTCCGGGGAGGACGCGCCGGAGGCGAGGGACTGAGATGGACCAGAGCCTGACGGTTACCCAACTCAACCAATATCTCAAGCAGCGCATGGACGCCGACCCTGTTCTCAGCGCCGTGGCCGTGCGGGGGGAGCTTTCCAACTATAAGGTCTATCCCTCCGGCCACCACTATTTCACCTTAAAGGACGGGGAGAGCAGCCTGCGCTGTGTTATGTTTCGCTCCTATGCCCAGCGCCTGCGTTTCCGGCCGGAAAACGGCCTTGGCGTCCTGGCCGCCGGGCATGTGAGCGTATATCCCCGGGACGGAGCCTACCAGCTCTACTGTGCGGCGCTCCAGCCCTTGGGGGCGGGGGATCTGCAGCTGGCGTTCCAACAGCTGAAAGAGAAGCTGGAAAAGGAGGGGCTCTTTGCCCCGGAACACAAAAAGCCTCTGCCCCGGTTCCCGGAGCGCATCGTGGTCATCACCAGCCCCGCCGGTGCGGCGGTGCGGGATATCATCCGGGTGCTAGGCCGGCGGTGGCCCGCCGCGGCAGTGCGCCTGATCCCGGTGCTGGTCCAGGGGGCGGAGGCCCCCGGGGAGATCGCCGCGGCCATCCGGCTGGCCAACCGCTGGAAAGCCGGAGACCTGATCATCACCGGCCGGGGCGGCGGGTCCATGGAGGACCTGTGGTGCTTCAACGACGAGCGGGTGGCCCGGGCCATCTATGACTCGGCCATCCCGGTGATCTCCGCTGTGGGCCATGAGCCGGATGTGACGATAGCAGACTTCGTGGCGGACGTCCGGGCGGCCACCCCCAGCCATGCCGCGGAGCTGGCCGTACCCGACGGGGCGGAGTTTCGCGCCCGCCTGGAAAAATGGGGCGAGCGGCTCCTGGGCGGGATGGACCGGGAGCTTGCCCGGAAGCGCCGGCGGGTGGAGGAACTGGCCCAGCGCCGGGTGCTTCAGAGCGCCGGGGCCTTTCTGGACCAGCGGCGGATGGAGCTGGATTTTCTCCGCAGCCGCCTCACAGCGGCTATGGACGCCCGGCTGCGGGCAGCCCGGAGCCGGCAGGAGGCCCTGGCCGGGAAGCTGGACGCGATGAGCCCGCTGAAAGTGCTCTCCCGGGGTTATGCCCTGGCCACGGATCAAAACGGCGCGCTGCTGCGCGCCCCGGAGCAGACCGCCCCGGGGGAGCGGATCCACCTGCGCCTCCAGAAGGGCGCGCTGGACTGCCAGGTCCTGGGAGAAAGGAAGGAATATGGCGACCAAAAAGCTCACATTTGAAGAGCAGATTGCCCGGCTGGAGGCCATTGTTCGTCAGCTGGAGCAGGGAGAGGCACCCCTGGAGGAGAGCCTGCGCCTGTTCGAGGAGGGGGCGGCCCTGCTCCGGGGCTGCACCCAGATGCTGGATAAGGCGGAACAGAAGGTGACAAAATTGCGGCAGGGTTCCGACGGCAAGCCCGTGGAGGAGCTCTTTGCTCAGGAGGAGGCGTAAAGCCCATGGACAAGCGCTATGAGGAATACCGCCAGGGCGTGGAGGATGCCCTGGGGGAGGCCTTTGCCTTGCGGGGCTTTCCCTTTGACGGCTTGCTGGAGGCCATGGAATACAGCGTCATGGCCGGGGGCAAGCGCATCCGGCCCTGCCTGACGCTGGAGTTCTGCCGCGCCGCCGGGGGCGACACCAAGGCGGCGCTGCCTGTGGCCTGCGCCGTGGAGTTGCTCCACACCTACAGCCTCATCCACGATGACCTGCCCTGTATGGACAACGACGACCTGCGCCGGGGCAAACCCACCAACCACAAGGTCTTTGGGGAGTGGACGGCCCTCCTGGCGGGGGACGCCCTCCAGGCAGAGGCCTTTGCGCTGATCCTGGGCAGCGACCTGCCGGACCGGGCAAAACTCGCCTGTGCCAAGAGCCTGGCCGCAGCGGCGGGCGTGGACGGCATCTGCGGCGGACAGTACCTGGACCTTTCCGGGGACGGGAAGGCCCTCACCGAGGACCAGCTTACGGAACTCCAGAGCCGCAAGACCGCAGCGCTTCTGGTAGCGGCCTGTCAGATGGGCGTCCATGCCGCTGGCGGGGACGACGCCTTCCTGGACGCCGCGGCCACCTACGGCGCCGCCCTGGGCGCCGCGTTCCAGATCCGGGATGACATGCTGGACGAGCTGGCGGACGAGACGGAGCTGGGCAAGCCGGTGGGTTCCGACAAGGCCCAGGGCAAGACGACCTTTATGACCCTGTATGGCCGGGAGAAGTGCCAGCAGATGGTGGACCGGCTCACCAATCTGGCCAAGCAGGCTTTGGAGGTCTTTCCCGACCCCGGCTTTCTGCCGGAGCTGGCGGACGAGCTGGCAAAGCGGAACAAATAGAGCGCTCCGCCGTCTTTTTCCAGGGAAGGAAAGGGCGGCGGATATTTTTCTCTCTGTGCATATCCTATGAATATTCACACCGGGCGGGGGAAAAACCCTGTTTCCTATTGAAAAAACCGTGAATATTTGGTATGATATTCAGACGCCGGCGGGGCGGCCCCTCCCTGAACGCCTCTCCCCGCCGAACCCTCTATTTTGCTGTGCAAAAACATAGCAAAACTGGGCGTGCGCCGCGTTCGGCGGCTCGCCCAGGGAATCACAGCGCGTGGGCCGGAACGGCCGCATGTGAAAAAACTTCATGCGCCCGCCGCCTTTTGCCTGCATTTGCGGCGCGTTACAGCTGTTTGAAGTTTGATTTGCAATGCAAGGAGAACGACCTTGAACATTTTGGAGCAAATCCATGAGCCCGGGGATCTCCGGAAGCTGGACCAGGCGCAGCTGCGCCAACTGGCCGGGGAGATCCGCGCTTTCCTGGTGGAACAGGTCTCCCGCACCGGCGGGCACCTGGCCTCCAACCTGGGGGCGGTGGAGCTGACGCTGGCCATACATCGGGTTTACGACACCAGCCGGGACCGGCTGGTCTTTGACGTAGGCCACCAGAGCTATGTCCACAAGATCCTCACGGGCCGCTGGGAGGCTTTCCCCACCCTCCGGCAGGAGGGCGGGCTGTCCGGCTTCCCCAAGCCGGAGGAGAGCGTCCACGACGCCTTTATCGCCGGACACGCCTCCAATTCCATCTCGGTTGCCCTGGGCATGGCCCGGACCCGGACCCAGTCCGGGGCGGATTACGACGTGGTGGCCCTGCTGGGAGACGGGGCCATGACCGGCGGCCTCGCCTATGAGGGCCTTTCCGACGCCGGGCAGAGCGGGGAGCCTATGGTGGTCATCCTCAACGACAACGGCATGTCCATCAGCCAAAACGTGGGGGGCGTGGCCCGGCTGCTGAACCGGCAGCGCCTGCGCCCTTCCTATCTCCGTTTCAAGCGGGCCTGGCGGCGCACCGTGGGCCGGTGCAAGCCGGTATACCAGACCATCCACCGCTTCAAGGAGTGGTGCAAGAACCTGCTGCTCCCGGGGAACATCTTCGACGACCTGGGCTTTGCCTATCTGGGTCCCGTGGACGGGCACGACATCTCCCTTCTGGAGACGGCTCTGGGCTGGGCCCGGGAAATGGCCTGCCCTGTGCTGCTCCATGTGGTCACGCAAAAGGGGAAGGGCTACCCCCCTGCGGAGCGGGATCCGGACCAGTACCACGGCGTGGGCTGCTTCGACCCCAAGACCGGCATCCTGCCCACTGGGGGCATGGACTTTTCCGCCGCCTTCGGCAGCGCCCTTACCGCCCTGGGGGACCGGGACGAGAGGATCTGCGCCGTCACCGCCGCCATGACGGACGGTACAGGCCTTTCCTCCTTTGCCCAGGCTTTTCCCAAGCGCTTTTACGACGTGGGTATTGCCGAGGGCCATGCCGTGGCCATGTGCGCCGGCATGGCCAAAGGCGGCAGTGTGCCTGTCTTTGCGGTTTACTCCAGTTTCCTCCAGCGGGGCTTTGACCAGCTCATCCACGATGTGGCCCTCCAGGGGCTCCACGTGGTGCTGGGAGTGGACCGGGCCGGCCTGGTGGGCCGGGACGGGGAGACTCACAACGGGCTTTTTGACGTGAGCTATCTCTCCACCGTACCCGGGATGACAGTGCTGTGCCCCGCCTCCTATGGGGAGGTGCGGGATATGCTGGCCCAGGCGGTGGCCATGGGCGGCCCCGTAGCGCTGCGCTATCCCCGGGGGAAGGAGCGCGCCTGGCAGGGGAATACCGCCGGGAAACCCCAGGCCCTCCTGCGGGATGGGGAGGATGTGCTTCTGGTCACTTACGGCATCCTGACCTCCAACGTCCTGGCCGCGGCGGAGGAACTGGAAAACCGGGGGATCTCTGCGGCTGTTTTGAAACTCAACTGCATCTGTCCCCTGGACGAGGGAGCTTTGCTGCCGGTGCTGGCCCGTTTTTCCCGCATTCTGGTGGCGGAGGACGTGTGCGCCCAGGGCTGCGTGGGCAGCCGCCTCCTGGCCCTGTGCGGGGAAAACGGCCTCCGGTTCAAAAGCGCGGCACTGGTGAACGCCGGGGACGGCCTGGTACGCCAGGGCAGCGTGGAAGAGCAGGAACGCCGCCTGGGTCTGGACGCCGCAGGGCTTGCTCAGACCTGCGAGCGCCTGCGGAAGCGAGAGGAAAACCATGAAAAAACAACGGCTTGACCAGCTGGTTTTCGACCGGGGCCTGACCCCCAGCCGGGAACGGGCCAAAACCACCATCATGGCGGGGCTGGTGCTGGTAAACGGCCAGAGGGTGGATAAGCCCGGCGCCGCCGTGGACCCCGGGGCGGAGATCCGCCTGAAAGGGGAAGCCCTGCCCTATGTGAGCCGGGGCGGGCTGAAGCTGGAGAAAGCGCTGAAAGTATTCCCCGTCTCCCCGGCGGGGAAGCGCTGCCTGGACTGCGGCGCCTCCACCGGGGGTTTTACCGATGTGCTGCTGCAAAATGGCGCGAAATGCGTCTACGCTGTGGATGTGGGATACGGCCAGCTGGACTGGAAGCTGCGTTCCGACGCGCG
>CALWOS010000024.1 GCA_944383185.1 uncultured Oscillospiraceae bacterium | reverse complement strand
CCGGAGTCAAATATACCAATGGGTCTCAAGTCCAAGGGACAGTTCTCCCTTCTCTCCGGCACAGCATCCTCGGCGGCTGTACCAAAACGCTGTTCCAGTCATTCCATATTATAATAAGCGAAACTGCCAGAGATTACAAGGTGCAATTTCCCCCAAAGAAAGCGCACGGCAGCCGGAAAATT
Source organism: uncultured Oscillospiraceae bacterium (assembly GCA_944383185.1). Classification (GTDB taxonomy): domain Bacteria; phylum Bacillota; class Clostridia; order Oscillospirales; family Oscillospiraceae; genus CALWOS01. Next base: position 19,652 of record CALWOS010000024.1, on the reverse strand, counting down.
CCAGCGGCTGCACAGAATCCTGTCGTGTACGGCCCAGCGCTTTTATTCCGGTTAGCTTTCCGGTACACAGCCGGGCGTTTTCCGTCTCCGTTCCCATGTGCCTGGAAGCTGCATCCCGGGTTCTGACGGGCGGATAGAAAGGGATATTGCTTTCCCTTTGGGAACATGCTAAGATGAAACGTACCAGCAAAGGCCACTTACGGCGGAAATACCAGTAGCATTTTTCCGCCGGCCTTGCTATAATAAAATGGCTAATGTAGATCGTTATGGGGAGGTCCCGGCCACTCCCTGGCCGCGCTTTCCCTGCCGGCTGTGCAAAAAGGAGGGCGAAGCCAATATGAACATGGAACTGACGCAAAAGGAGTTTCGTCTGCTGCTGGACCTGGTCTATGTGGGCAACTGGGTAATGAATTCCGCCCGGGGGAACGACCGCATCGAGCCCTATGACCAGCTCCAGGAAAAGCTCTTTTCCCTGTGCGGGCGGGAGGGCATGTCCAGCCTGGTCCAGGTATGGCGCGGCCACTGCTATCCCTCCCGGGCCTATGAGGATGGCGGCATCCACGAGGCCATCGCCGACTATGAGGACGCCATCTTCTTCGACATCCTGGCGGAAGAGCTGGCCCGGCGGGACATGGACAGTGAGCATGTGAACCCAAACGACGTCAAGGAGCTCACCGCCCGCATGGAGCAATATATCTCGGAATTTGAAAAAAACGGCGTGGACAACATCACCATCGAGCTGTAGACCGCGAAAGACAAAGGAGGTCTCACCCATGGCACGGCGCACTCTCTCTACCTCTATCGGCCCCATGTACCTCTGTTCGGAGGACGGCTGTCTCACGGAAGTGGGCTTTGGCCCCGGGCCGGAGGCACCTGCAGCGCCGGACCCGCTCCTGGACCAGGTGGAGGCGGAGCTCCGGGAATACCTCGCCGGGCAGCGGCGGGAGTTTTCCCCCTTCCCCCTGCGCCTTTCCGGCACGGCCTTCCAGCAAAGCGTGTGGCTGGCCCTCCTGGGCCTTCCCTATGGCGCCACGTGCACCTATGGGGAACTGGCGGCCGCCATTGGCCGGCCCCGTGCCTGCCGGGCTGTGGGGGCCGCTCTGGGACGCAACCCCATTTCCATCCTCCTGCCCTGCCATCGGGTGCTGGGAGCCGGCGGCGCCCTCACCGGGTTTGGCGGCGGGTTGGAGGTCAAACGGGCACTGCTCGCCCTGGAACATAAGAATACGGAGCGTGAACACTCATGAACACCGATCTCGTCATCATCGGCGCCGGCCCCGCCGGCATCTTCACCGCCCTGGAGCTGCTGGAAAAGGGCAGCAAAATGAAAATCCTCCTGGTGGAAAAGGGGCAGAGCATCGAAAAGCGCCACTGTCCCAAGGACAAGACCGGCAAATGCCTCAGCTGTAAGCCCTACTGCCATATCACCACGGGCTTTTCCGGCGCGGGCGCCTTCTCCGACGGCAAGCTCAGCCTCAGCTATGAGGTGGGCGGCGATCTGCCTACCCTCATTACGCCGGAGCTGGCCCAGGAGACCATCCACTATACGGACCAGATCTATCTCCGCTTTGGCGCGGACACCCATGTGGAGGGCCTGGAGAATACCGAGGAGGTCAAGGCCATCCGCAAGCGCGCCATTTCCGCGGGGCTGAAGCTGGTGGACTGCCCCATCCGGCACATGGGTACGGAAAAAGCCCACGACATCTATCTGGGCATCGAGCACTATTTGGCGGAAAAGGGCGTGGAAATGCTCTTTGGCTATGAGTGCCGGGACCTGATTCTGGAGGACGGGGTCTGCAAGGGCGTCCACATCACCGACGGGCGTCAGGACCAGCAAGTCTACGCCAAACACACGGTCATTGCCACCGGGCGCCGGGGCGCGGACTGGCTGGAGACCATCTGTGCCGACCACAACATCGCCCACCAGCCGGGCACCGTGGACATTGGTGTCCGGGTCGAGGTGCGCAACGAGGTCATGGAGACGGTGAACCGGGTCCTCTACGAGAGCAAGCTGGTGGGCTATCCCCGCCCCTTCAAAAACAAGGTCCGCACCTTCTGCCAAAATCCCGGGGGGTTTGTCAGCCAGGAGAATTACGACAACGACCTGGCCGTGGTGAACGGCCACAGCTATAAGGAGCTGAAAAGCCCCAACACCAACCTGGCTATCCTATGCTCCCACAACTTCTCCGTCCCCTTCAACCAGCCCATCGCCTACGCCCAGAAGGTGGGCGAGCTGACCAACATGCTGGGCGCCGGGCAGATCCTGGTCCAGCGCTTCGGGGACATTCTGGACGGAAAGCGCACTTGGCCCAAGGAACTGAGCCAGTCCAACGTCCGCCCCACCCTGCCGGACGCCGTGGCCGGGGACATCACCGCCGCCATGCCCTACCGGGCCATGCTGAACATCATCAACTTCATCCACGCCATGGACCAGGTGGTCCCCGGCTTCGCCGCCTATGAGACCCTGCTCTACTCCCCGGAGCTGAAGTTCTACTCCAACCGTGTCAAGATGGACGCGGAGTTCAACACCAATATCCCGGGCCTCCACTGTCTGGGAGACAGCTCCGGCTGGACCCGTGGACTCATGATGGCCTCGGTCATGGGCGTGCTGATGGGTAGGCAATTGGCGAAGCACAATTGAGCCAGAGGCACGTCAACTTTGTATAAAAGCCGCCTCCCGGTGCCAGACTAATGGCACGATGGGAGGCGGTTTTTTTATGAAGCGCATGAACATGACCCCGGCGGAGTACGGGGAATACGCAAAGCGGCACAGCCCGGGCTCCCCGCTGGGACGGGACCTGATCCGTGCCTTTCTCATGGGCGGGGCCATCTGTACCCTGGGTCAAGGCCTGCTCCAAGCCTGGGGCAGTTGCCTCTCTCAGCAGGATGCGGCCACCGCCACGTCCATCACCCTAGTGTTCCTGGGCGCGCTGCTCACGGCCCTGGGGCTTTATGACCGCCTGGCCAAACTGGGCGCGGCAGGCACCCTGGTGCCCATTACGGGCTTTGCCAACGCCGTGGCCGCCCCGGCCCTGGAGTTCAAAAGTGAGGGACTCGTTACCGGCACAGCCTCCAAAATCTTCACCATCGCCGGCCCGGTAATCGTCTACGGCATCCTGGCCGGCACAGCTTACGGCCTCGTTCTGGTGCTATTCTCCCTGGTCTAGCATGGATCGCATAAAAGCTGCCTGCTTCCAAAAAGAAGCAGGCAGCTTTTTGAGATGGTCAAAACAGAATCGCGCCTGGATGGCGACGCCGGGAGTGATGTGGTTCTCGCGCGCAATCCTTGTGCTGGCAACTGCGGGAGCCTTACTCATGTGCGGCGCAAGGCTCCCGCTGTATTTCAAGAGATATCCAGCTCCGGCGGGACGTCGAGTTCGTCGGAGACGTATTTGCCGTTTTTCTTGCGCTGGCGGACGCACTCCGTGAGGAGATACTCGATCTGGCCGTTCACGGAGCGAAAGTCGTCCTCCGCCCAGGCAGCAATGGCGGCGTAGAGCTTGGGGGACAGGCGCAGGGGCACCTGCTTCTTGCCGTCCGCGGCCATCTCAGTACAGGCTCCCGGAGTTGACCACGGGCTGGGCGTCCCGGTTGCCGCACAGGACCACCAGGAGGTTGGACACCATGGCCGCCTTGCGCTCCTCGTCCAGCTCCACCACCTGCTTCTCGTTCAGGCGCTCCAGGGCCATCTCCACCATGCCCACAGCCCCGTCCACGATCATCCGCCTGGCGTCCACAATGGCGCTGGCCTGCTGCCGCTGGAGCATGACCGCGGCGATTTCCGGCGCGTAGGCCAGGTAGGTAATCCTCGCCTCCAGAATTTCCAGCCCCGCGTCTTCCACCTTGCTCTGGAGCTCCTCCCGTATCCGGTCGGCCACTACCTCGCTGGAACCCCGGAGGCTCCCTTCGTCCGCTATGCCGTCCCCGGTGGTGTCCGTATTGGGCGCGATGTCATAGGGGTAAATGCGCACGATATTCCGCACCGCCGCGTCGCACTGGAGGGAGAGGTATTCCTTATAGTTGTCCACGTGGAACACCGCCCGGGCGGTGTCCACCACCCGCCACATGACTGCGATGCTGATTTCCACCGGGTTGCCCAGGCAGTCGTTGATCTTCTGCCGTGCGTTGCTGAGCGTCATGATTTTCAGGGATATCTTCTTGCCGGACGTCTCTTCCAGCGCCTTGGCCTCCTTGCTTTTGCGCCCGCTGTCCACATCCCCGCTCTGGCCCAACTGGGTCTTGGCCGCGGGATTGACGCCCACGCAGAAGGGGTTTACAAAGTAAAAGCCCTCTCCTTTCAACGTGCCCACATACTTGCCGAACAGGGTCAGCACAAGCGCCTCTTGAGGCTTGAGCACCTTGAGCCCGCACAGCAGTATCCAGCCCAGCAGCAGCCACAACAGGCCCAGCGCCAGCAAAATCCCCCCCAGGAGCCGGGGCGTATGCCAGCCCTCCAGGAGAACACCTCCTAGGATGCAGGCGAGCACCGCCGCCACTTCCCCCAGGAGCACCGCCACCAGCACGGCCAAGCCGTTTTTCCGGTTTTCGAGGATAATTTCTTCCATATTCTCCGCCTCCAGCTTCTATTTGATATCAAAACAATATCATATTAATTTCTATTTGTCAACCCCTTCCAATAAAATCCGGCGCCGCAGTAAAGCGGCGCCGGTTCGCGTGTTGGCATATAGATAGAAAGAGGCCGGTCAGTCCCGGGGTTTCAAATAGAAGTTTCCGGCGATGTGCTCGGTCTTCATGGCATTGACAAAGGCGTGTGGGTCGATCTCCCGAACTGCCCGAGTGATAGATTTGACCTCATCGCTGGACACCACAGAATAGATCATATCCCTGGCCTCCTCGTTATAGAGGCCGATACCATGAAACAGCGTGGCGCCGTGGTGGGTGGTATCTTTGATATACTCATAGATCTCCAGGGCCCGGTTGGAAATGATGAACAGCGTGGTGCGCTTGAATCGCAGGTCCAGCATATGGACCACCTGGGTAGAGGCGAACTGGAAAATGACAGAGTAAAGGGCCTTGTCCCAGCCGAAAAGGAGCCCCGCCACCGCCAGCACCAGGCAGTTGCCAAAGAAAATATAGTACCAGGCGTCCACTCCCAGGCGCTCCCCGATGACCACGGCGATGATATCCGTGCCGCCGCTGGTAGCCCGGCCCAGAAGGCACAGGCTGATGGCAAGGCCGTTGACGATACCGCCGAAGATGCAAACCAGCAGCACATCATCCGTCAGCGGCATGGGAGGGATGAGGTCCGTGAACACGCTGGTCAGGGCAATCATCAGACAGGAGTAGAGAGTAAACCACTTGCCGATGAGCCGGAAGCCCAGTACGATGGGGAACACGTTCAGGGCCAGGTTGATGGGCGTAAAGGGCAAGTTGACGCCGCCGAAGCGCAGGGCACTGCGCTGGATGAGCAGCGTCAGGCCATTGAAGCCTCCGGGAAACAGGCCGCCTGCATTGACAAAGGTCTGGATATTCATTGCCATAAGCAGGGCGGCGGCAAAAACCAAGAAAAAGCGCTTGGCCTGTCCAGTCAGCGACAACCCCCACTTCTCCAGGGGGTGCATGTGCTGGTGCGCTGGCGTTCCTCTCTCTTCCATCGGGTGCTCCCCTCCCCGGCTCCAGGCCGGCATGGACTTTGCGTCATTATATCACAGCACACTTGGAAAGTTAAGCCCATATCTGCCGGGAAAAAAAGTAAAATTGTTGGGAAAGGCCTTCCCGCCTCGGGAACGTGGTAAAGCGCAAAAACCCCGCCGTTTCCTAGGCGGGGTTTGCTGCTTCTTCCTTCAGTTACACCAATTCGATGACGGCCATCTCCGCGGCGTCACCACGGCGGGGTCCGATGCGGGTAATGCGGGTATAGCCGCCGTTGCGCTCGGCGTACTTGGGCGCGGTTTCGTCGAAAAGCTTCTTGGCCACGTCCTCACGGGTCAGGAAGCTCAGCGCCCGACGATAGGCGGCCAGGTCCTTCTTCTTGCCAAGGCTTATCATTTTCTCGGTCAGGGGCCCGATTTCCTTGGCGCGGGTGATGGTGGTCTCCATGCGGCCGGTGTCCAGCAGGTCGGTTACCTGCTGACGCAGCATGGCCATCCGCGCCTCGGTGGGCTTACCGAGCTTTCTCGTTCCGGGCATTGCGGTTTCCTCCTTTAGTTATTGTCCTCGCTGGCCAGGGACAGCCCCATCATGGCGAGCTTGTGCTCTACCTCTTCCAGGGACTTGCGGCCCATGTTCCGGACCTTAATCATCTCTTCCTGGGTCTTGCTGATCAGATCCTCCACCGTATTGATGCCGGCGCGTTTGAGGCAGTTGAAACTGCGTACGCTGAGATCCAGCTCCTCGATGGTCATCTCCAGCACCTTGTCCCGCTGGGTCTCCACTTTTTCCACCACAGTGCTCCGGCTGCCGATGCTGTCGGACAGGTCCGTAAACAGCGCGAAGTGGTCACACAGGATCTTGGCGCCCAGGGACACAGCGTCCCGGGAGGAGATGGTCTTGTCCGTCCAGACCTCTATGGTCAGCTTGTCAAAATCCGTCTGGTTGCCAACCCGGGTGTTCTCCACCGTATAGTTGACCTTGAGGACGGGAGTATAAATCGAGTCCACAGGAATGGTGCCGATGGGCGCCTGGGGATTCTTGTTCTTGTCCGCGGAGACATAGCCGCGGCCATGGTCAATGACCAACTCCATGCTCAGACTGGCCTCAGGACCCAGGGTGGCGATGTGGAGCTCCGGATTGAGGATTTCCACCTCGCTGTCCGCGCTGATGTCCCCGGCGGTAACTTCGCACTCGCCGGAAGCCTCAATGTAGACGGTCTTGGGGCCTTCGCAGTGGAGGCAGGCAATGATGCCCTTGATGTTCAGCACGATCTCCGTCACGTCCTCCGTGATTCCGGGGATGGTGGAGAACTCGTGCTGCACACCGGCGATCTTGATGGAGGTGACAGCGGTGCCGGGTAGGGAAGACAGCAGTACCCTCCGGAGAGAGTTGCCCAGCGTCGTGCCATAGCCCCGCTCGAGCGGCTCGATGACATACTTTCCGTAGGAATCGTCAGCCATCGGCTCAATGCACTCGATACGCGGCTTTTCGATTTCGATCATGTTAGACGTGCCCTCCTTCTTAATCATGACGCCGGAAGGCGCCTTTGGGGATACAGCTTACCAATTTGAGGGTCTCTCTGACGATTACTTGGAGTACAACTCGACGATGAGGTGCTCCTCGATGGGCAAGTCGATATCCTCTTTCGTGGGCAGGGCGACAACTTTGGCGACCATGTTGTTGGCGTCATACTCCAGCCACTTGGGGGGCTGCCGGAAAGCGTTGGCCTCCACATTGGCCTTGATCTTCTCCAGGCTGCGGCTGCTCTCCTTCAGGGAAATGACCATGCCGGGTTTCACCAGGAAGCTGGGGATGTTGACCTTCTTGCCGTTGACGGTGAAGTGACCATGGCCCACCAGCTGCCGGGCCTCGGCACGGCTCATGGCAAAGCCCAGGCGGTAGACGGTGTTGTCCAGGCGGCTCTCCAGGATGCTCAGCAGGTTCTCACCCGTCTGGCCCTGGCGCTTGGAGGCCATTTCAAAGTACTTGCGGAACTGGCTCTCCAGCACGCCGTAGTACCGGCGGGCTTTCTGCTTCTCCCGCTTCTGCAGGCCGTACTCGGAGGTCTTGCTCCGGCCCTGGCCGTGCATTCCCGGGGGATAGGGGCGGCACTCCATCGCGCATTTCTGGGTGTAGCACCGGTCACCCTTCAGGAACAGCTTCTGTCCCTCTCTGCGGCAGAGGCGGCAGACAGCTTCGGTATATCTAGCCATTTTGCGTTACCTCCTTCAATTAGACACGACGGCGCTTGGGCGGGCGGCATCCGTTGTGGGGAATGGGCGTCACGTCCTTGATCATCGTCACTTCCAGCCCGGCGGTCTGCAGGGCGCGGATCGCGGCCTCACGTCCGGAGCCGGGACCCTTCACGAAGACCTCAACGGTCTTCAGACCGTGCTCCATAGCGGCCTTGGCCGCGGTCTCCGCAGCGGTCTGCGCCGCAAAGGGGGTAGACTTCTTGCTGCCCCGGAAACCCATGCCGCCGGCAGAGGCCCAGGAAATGGCGTTGCCCATGGTGTCAGTGATGGTGACCATGGTATTGTTGAAGGAGGAGCTGATGTGAACGGCTCCCTTTTCGATGTTCTTCCGCTCTCTGCGGCGGGTACGGACCTTTTTCTTAGGTGCTGCCATTTCGCTGCTCCCTCCTTACTTCTTCTTGTTGGCGATGGTCCGCTTGGGACCTTTCCGGGTACGGGCGTTGGTCTTGGTGCGCTGGCCGCGCACAGGCAGGCCGCGGCGGTGGCGCAGGCCGCGGTAGCATCCGATCTCCGTCAGGCGCTTGATGTCCAGCGCCAGGGAGCGGCGCAGGTCGCCCTCCACAATGTAGTTGTGGTCAATGCACTCACGCAGCTTCGCCTCTTCGGCGTCGGTGAGGTCCTTTACCCGGGTGTCGGGATTGATCCCGGTCTGCTCCAGGATCTTCTTCGCGCTCGTTCTGCCAATGCCATAGACATACGTCAGGCCAATCTCGATTCTCTTATCTCTGGGCAGGTCAACGCCGGCTATACGTGCCATACTTGTCAATCATTCCTTTCTGGATGTTTTCCGCATTGTTCGCGGTCTGAGTGGCTTGACTCCCGCCGGAGGGGAGCCCCCAGGCCATGCGGGAAATACACGGTTTTTGAGATATGGGTCTCGTTCGGGCTATCTTTGGCAGCCTTAGCCCTGTCTCTGCTTGTGCTTGGGGTTCTCGCAAATGACCATGACTTTGCCCTTGCGCTTGATGATTTTGCACTTCTCACACATGGGCTTCACAGACGGTCTTACTTTCATTGTTCGCGCCTCCTATTTGCTTCTCCAGGTGATCCGGCCCCGGGTAAGATCGTAGGGCGACATCTGCACCGTGACCTTGTCGCCGGGGAGGATCCTGATAAAGTTCATCCGGAGCTTTCCGGAAATGTGGGCCAGGATGGTGTGGCCGTTGCCGATATCCACCTGGAACATGGTGTTGGGCAAGGACTCGATGACCGTGCCCTCCAGCTCAATAACGTCATCTTTTGCCAATCGAATTCCCTCCTCCAGTCATTTCCCCGCGGCATGCCGCCAAGGTGTTACGGATCATTTTATCTGTAACGACGCCGCCGCCGATTGCCTCTGCAAGCGGGGAATCGCTCCGTCTTTCCAAGTGCTTTCCGTTCTTCTTCTTGGGGTTTTGGAGCTTTCTGTTCCTGCCGTCCGCCAAAAGGAAGCACGCTCCCTCCCGGCGCAGCACCACATACAGCTTGCCGCTGTCGTGGCCGGCAAGTGACAAGACGATCTGGCCCGGAGTAAGCCGGTCCATCTCAGAGGTCCTCCGCCCAGGTCAGGATCTCCGGTTCCCCATCCGTGATGAGCACGGTATTTTCATAATGGGCGGAGAGGCTGCCGTCAGCCGTGACCACTGTCCAGTCGTCTTCCAGAACTCGGATTCTCTCGCTGCCTGCGTTCACCATCGGCTCAATGGCCAGGGTCATGCCCTTTACCAGGCGGGGTCCATGGCCCGGGTGACCGTAGTTGGGAACTTCAGGAGCTTCGTGGAGCTTCGCTCCGATGCCGTGTCCCACATACTCCCGCACCACGCTGTACCCGTGGGCTTCCACATATTCCTGAATGGCATGGGAGATGTCGGAGACCCGGTAGCCCTGACGTGCGAATCGGATCCCTTCGAAAAAGCTCTGCCGGGTGACCTCAATCAGGCGCTTGGCCTCGGCAGTGCCCTGGCCGGCGATGAAGGTGCCGGCGCAGTCCCCGTGGAAGCCGTGGATCACGGCGCCCACATCCAGACTGACGATGTCGCCCTCATGGATGACACGTTTCCCGGGGATCCCGTGGATCACTTCGTCGTTCACCGAGATGCAGGCGCTGCCGGGAAAACCGCTGTAGCCCAAAAAGGAGGGCACCGCACCTGCCTTGGTGATGTAGTCGTGTACTTCCTTGTCGATCTGCCGGGTAGTAATCCCGGCGGCAAGCATCTGGCGTGCCACGGTGCGCGCACCGGCAGTGATCCGGCCGGCGACGCGCATGAGTTCCACCTCTCTGGGGGATTTTACCGTGATCATCATTCAGATACCCAGGACAGTGCGGATCGCCGCGGTGGTTTCGGGAATGGAAGGCTGGTTATCCACGGTGCGGAGCTTGCCCCTGGCCTCGTAAAAGGCCTTCAGAGGCTCGGTCTCCCTGTGATAGACCTCCAGGCGGGCCTTCACCGTCTCCGGGGCATCGTCCTTCCGGATGATGAGCTCCCCGCCGCAGAGGTCGCACTTGCCCTCTTCCTTGGGGGGATTGTTCGCCACATGGAAGCTGGCGCCGCAGTGGCTGCACACCCGGCGGCCGCTCATCCGCTCCACAATGGTCTCGTCAGTGATCTCAATGGAGAGAGCCACATCCACATCGATGCCCAGCTGCTCCAGCATTTCCGCCTGAGGAATGGTCCGGGGCACACCGTCCAGGATATACCCGCCCGCGCAGTCTGGCTCCGCCAGGCGCTCCCGGACGATGCCCATAATGACCTCGTCGGGGACCAGTTTGCCGCTTTCCACATAGGCCTTGGCCTGCAGCCCCACCGGCGTGCCGTTCTTCATGGCGGCACGGAGGATGTTGCCTGTGGAGATGGTGGGTACGGCGCACAGGCGGCTGAGGATCTCCGCCTGGGTGCCTTTGCCGGCGCCCGGAGCGCCTAGCAAAATGAGCTTCATAGCCTTTGCGCCTGCCTTTCTTTATTCCAGGAAGCCCTTGTAGTGCCACATGAGCATCTGGCTCTCCAGAGCCTGGACCGTCTCCAGGGCCACGCCCACCACAATGATGATGGAGGTGCCGCCCAAGGAAACGCCGCTGTTGGCCGCCGTCTCACTGAAGCAGGAGATCAGGATGGGGACCACGGCGATGATGCCCAGGTATACCGCGCCGAACAGAGTAATCTTGTTAAGGACACGCTGGATAAAGTCACTGGTGGGCTTGCCGGCCCGGAAGCCGGGGATAAACCCGCCGTTCTTCTTGAGATTGTTGGCAATCTCAACGGGGTTGAACTGGATGGTGGCGTAGAAGTACGCAAAGAAGATGATCAGCAGCAGATACACGATGGCATAGGTCACCGTGGTGGTGTTGAACACCCGCAGGAAGCCGCCCCAGAAGCCCGTGCTCTCCTCGGTGACGCCGAACAGCATCAGGATCGTGGCGGGGAGAGAGGCGATGGACTGGGCAAAGATGATAGGCATGACGCCGGACATATTCACCTTCATGGGAAGGTGGGTGCTCTGGCCGCCGTACATCTTCCGGCCCACGACCCGTTTGGAGTACTGCACGGGAATACGCCGCTCGGCGTTGTTCACCACCACGATGAGGACCACGATTGCCAGCGCGCCCAGGAGCATCAGCGCCACGGCGTACCAGGTGGTGATGCCGGTGGACACGTTGGAGATCATCTGGATGATGGCGGTGGGGAAGCGGGAGACGATACTGGCAAACAGGATAATGGAAATGCCGTTGCCGATGCCGAACTCCGTGATCTGTTCGCCCATCCACATGAGCAGCGCGCTGCCGGCGGTGAAGGTCAGCACGATGACGATGCCGGCCCAGACGCTGCCGGTGGCGTCAGCGGCCAAAAGGCCATAGTTCCGCATCAGCATATAGTAGGCAAAGCCCTGGATCAGGGCAATGACCACCGTGGCATAGCGGGTGATGCTGGCGATTTTCTTTCTGCCTTCCTCGCCGCCCTCGCGCTGCAGGCGCTCCAGGGCCGGGATGGCGATGGTAAGCAGCTGCATAATGATGGAAGCGTTGATATACGGCTGGATCGAAAGTGCGAAAATCGTTGCTTGGGAGAAAGCGCCGCCGGACATGGTGTTGTAAAGGCCCAACACGGTGTTCTCCAGCGTCCTGAAGTACGCGCTCAGGCCCTCCACATTCACATAGGGGACGGGGACCGCGTTACCCAGGCGATACAGCAAGATCACAAACAGCGTAAAGAGGATCTTCTTGCGCAGGTCGATGATCTTCCAAGCATTACGAATGGTTTTCAGCACTTAGATCACCTCGGCCTTTCCGCCTGCTGCCTCGATCTTTTGCTTTGCAGATTCGGAGAAGGCGCAGGCCTTGACGGTGAGCTTCTTTTCGATCTCACCCTGGCCCAGGATTTTAACGCCGTTGGGGCACTTGTTCAGGACGCCGGCCTTCAATAGGGCCTGGGCATCCACCACATCGCCGTCGTTGAACTTGTTGAGGGCAGAGACGTTCACATACGCCAGAGGCTTGGCGAAGATGTTGTGGAAGCCGCGCTTGGGGATGCGCCGGGCAAGGGGCATCTGGCCGCCTTCAAAGCCCACGCGCACGCCGCCGCCGGAGCGGGCGTTCTGACCCTTATGGCCGCGGCCCGCCGTCTTGCCGTTGCCGGTGCCGTGGCCCCGGCCCTTGCGCTTGGCCACCTGAGTGGAGCCGGGCACGGGGGAAAGCTCATGAATTTTCATTGCCCTGTACCTCCTTATTCTTCGGTAACCTTCAGCAGATAGCCGATCTGGGCAATCTTGCCGCGGGTCTGGGGGTTGTCGGGCTGCACGGTCTCGTTGCCGAGCTTATGCAGGCCCAGGGAATTGGCAGTGGCGATGTGTTTTTCCAATCTGCCGTTGAGGCTCTTGACGAGCTTGATTCTCAGCTTTGCCATTTCTCAAGCCCTCCTTAACCTTGGATCTCGTCCACGGACTTGCCGCGCACGGCGGCCACCTGCTGGGCGTCCCGCAGGGAGCGAAGTCCCACCATAGTGGCGGCCACCACGTTCTGCGGGTTGTTGGAGCGCAGGCACTTGGTCCGGATATCCCGGATGCCGGCGGCCTCCATCACGGCGCGCACGGCGCCGCCGGCGATTACGCCGGTGCCCTCGGGGGCAGGCTTGAGCAGCACCTTGCCAGCGCCGAACAGCCCGATCACCTCATGGGGGATGGTAGTGCCGGACAGCGTGACGGTGACGATGTTCTTCTTGGCGTCCTCCAGCCCCTTGCGGATAGCCTCGGACACCTCGTTGGCCTTGCCCAGGCCATAGCCCACGCGGCCCTTGCCGTCGCCCACCACGCACAGGGCGGAAAATTTCATCACGCGGCCGCCTTTGACGGTCTTGCTGACGCGGTTAAGGGAGACCACCTTTTCGGTGAATTCGCTCTGGGCCTCTTCGCCGCGGCGGCGGCTGTTTCTGTCGTTGTTATAAGCCATGTTGTCTTCCTCCCCGCTTAAAACTTCAGCCCGCCCTCACGGGCGCCGTCGGCCAGTTCTTTGACGCGGCCATGGTAGATATAGCCGCCGCGGTCGAACACCACTTCTTCAATGCCCTTGGCCAAGGCCCGCTCGGCCACCAGGCGGCCCACCTTCTTGGCGGCCTCTTTGTTGCCGCCGGAGCCCTCGAAATCCTTCTCCACGCTGGAGGCGGAGACCAGGGTGTTGCCGGCCACGTCGTCGATGACCTGGGCGTAGATATTCTTCTCGCTGCGGAAAACGGAGAGGCGGGGTCTCTCGGGGGTGCCGGAGATCTTGGCACGCACTCTCTTATGGCGCTTCATGCTCTGGGCTTTGGTATCAGGTCTTTTGATCATTTAGGCACACCTCCTCTTATTTGGCGCCGGTCTTGCCTTCTTTGCGGCGGATGACTTCGTCGGCATACTTGATGCCCTTGCCCTTGTAGGGCTCGGGAGGTCTCTTTTTGCGGACGTCCGCGGCAAATTGGCCCACCTGCTGCTTGTCAATGCCATGGATGATCACCTGGTTGGGGTTGGGAACCTCGATGGTGATGCCGTCGGTCTCCTCCACGATCACCTGATGGGAGTAACCCACGTTCAGCACCAGCTTCTTCCCCTCCTTGGCGGCGCGGTAACCAACGCCGTTGACCTCCAGGGTCTTGGAGTAGCCGTTGGTCACACCCTCCACCATGTTGGCCACCAGGGTACGGGTCAGGCCATGGAGAGAGGCGGTGGTCTTTTCGTCATTGGGGCGGGTCACATGGATGGTGTCGCCCTCCACGTTCACGTGGATGATGGGGACCAAGGTGCGCTCCAGGGTGCCCTTGGGGCCCTTGACGACAATGTGGTTCTTGTCATCCACCGTCACGGTCACGCCGGCGGGGATGGTAATGGGAGCTCTACCGATTCTAGACATGTTGCATTCCCCTCCTTACCAGACAAATGCCAGGACTTCGCCGCCGACATGGTTGGCACGGGCCTTCTTGTCGGTCATGACGCCCTTGGAGGTGGAGATGATGGCGATGCCCAGGCCCTTCAGGACCCGGGGCAGCTCGTCGGCGCCGGCATACACCCGCAGGCCGGGCTTGGACACGCGGCGCAGGCCCTGGATGGCCTTTTCCTTGCCGGGCAGGTACTTCAGGGTGATCCGGATAACGCCCTGGGTGCCGTCATCGATGAGCTGGACGTTCTTGATGTAGCCCTCTTCCAGGAGAATGTCGGCAATGGCCTTCTTCATCTTGGAGGCGGGGACGTCCACGGTGTCATGCTTGGCGCTGCCAGCGTTCCGGATGCGGGTCAGCATGTCGGCAATGGGATCGGTGATCTGCATGTTGTATTTCCTCCTAATTCAGAGTTACCGCACGGTTCCGGCGGTTTGGGCGGCGAGGTTCCGATGCAATATCCCGTCTCCGGGAGATGGACAAGGGCCTTTCGCCATCCCTGGCCTTTTTCCGGGAAAAAGGCTCAAAAAGCGGATTGCCCACGGGCAACGGCGCATCTTGCAGCGCCGGCGTCCGATGCAGCACAAATCCAAAAGTGCGCAGGCGCAGGGCATGCCGGGGAGGGGCAGCCGCCGCAGGCAGTGCCGTGTGCACGGCAGGGCGGCTTCCCAAATCCGGAGCGCGTCCGTTTACCAGGAGGCCTTGCGCACGCCGGGGATCTGGCCCTTGTAGGCCAGCTCCCGGAAGCAGATGCGGCAGATGCCGTAGTCACGCAGGTAGGCGTGGGGCCGGCCGCAGATCTTGCAGCGGTTGTAGCGGCGGGTGGAGAACTTGGGCTTCGCCTGCTGCTTGAGGATCATAGATTTCTTCGCCATGTTCTTTCCCCTCCTTAGTTCTCAAAGGGAGCGCCCATGAGCCGCAGCAGCTCCCGGGCCTCTTCGTCGGTGGCGGCGGTGGTGCAGATGGCGATGTTCATGCCGCGCAGCTTCTCGATCTTGTCATAGTCGATCTCCGGGAAGATGATCTGCTCCTTCAGGCCCAGGCTGTAGTTGCCGCGGCCGTCAAAGGCGTCGGGGCTGATGCCGTGGAAGTCACGGACACGGGGCAGCGCCACGTTGAGCAGACGATCCAGGAACTCCCACATCTTGTCCTGACGCAGCGTCACCTTCACACCCACATGCATACCCTCGCGGAGTTTGAAGTTGGCCACGGACTTCTTGGCCACGGTGGCAACAGCCTTCTGGCCGGTGATGGCGGTGATGTCTTTGATCACGGCCTCCAGGGCCTTGGCGTTGTCCTTGCAGTCGCCGCATCCCACGCTCACCACGATCTTGTCCAGGCGGGGGATCTGCATGACGCTCTTATACTGGAACTTCTGCATCAGAGCGGGAGCGACCTCTTCCAGATATTTCTTCTTCAGTCTCGTCATATTCGGTCACGCTCCTCTCTTTACAGCTCGCCGCCGCACTTTTTGCACACGCGGACCTTCTTGCCGTCAGTGAGCTTGTGGGCAACGCGGGTGGGCTTTTTGCACTTGGGGCAGACCACCATCACCTTGCAGGCATAGATGGGGGTCTCCACCTTGATGATGCCGCCCTCTTCCCCCTGCTTCCGGGGCTTCTGGTGCTTGGTGGCGACGTTGACGCCTTCCACCACCACTTTGCCGGCCTTGGGGTCAGCCTTGAGGACCTTGCCCTCCACGCCCTTGTCCTTGCCGGACAGGACGACCACTTTGTCATCTCTTCTGATATTCATCGTCTGCCCTCCTAAATGACCTCGGGGGCCAGAGACAGGATCTTCATATAATCCTTCTCACGCAGCTCCCGGGCCACGGGTCCAAAGATACGTGTGCCGCGGGGGTTTTTGTCGTCACGGATGAGCACGGCCGCGTTCTCGTCAAAGCGGACATAGGTCCCGTCGGCACGGCGCACGCCCTTGCAGGAGCGCACGATGACGGCTTTGACCACTTCGCCCTTCTTCACGGTGCCGCCGGGCTGGGCCTTGCGGACGGACGCAACGATGGTGTCGCCGATGTTGCCGTACTTCCGCTTGGAACCGCCCAGGACGCGGATGCATTTGATCTCTTTGGCGCCGGTGTTGTCGGCGACCTTCAGATAGGATTCCTGTTGAATCATGTTGTCGCCTCCTTACTTCGCTTTCTCCACAATCTCCACCACGCGCCAGCGCTTATCGCGGCTGAGGGGGCGGGTCTCCATCACGCGGACCCGGTCACCCACGCCGCAACTGTTGTTCTCGTCATGGGCCTTGAGCCGGTAGGTGCGCTTGATGATCTTCTTATATACAGGGTGGGCCACCCGGTCCTCCACGATGACCACCACAGTCTTGTCCATTTTGTCGGACACGACCTTGCCCACCCGAGTCTTGCGGGAAGTCGTTCTGATTTCACTCATTATCCCTTACCTCCTCACTGCTCGAGCTGCTTCTGGCGCAGGACGGTCTTGACTCTGGCAATGTCCCGGCGGACCGTACTGATCTTAACGGGGTTGTCAAGATGATTGGTGGCGTGCTGCATGCGGAGCATGAAAAGGTCCTTCTTCAGCTCGCCCAGCTTGGTCTCCAGCTCGGCGGGGGACATATTGCGGATCTCATTTGCCTTCATCTTATTCACCACCGTTCTCGCTCACGGCCTCACGCTTGACGAACTTGCTCTTGCAGGGCAGCTTGTGGCTGGCAAGACGCAGCGCCTCGCGGGCAATATCCTCAGTTACGCCGGCGATCTCAAAGAGGACCCGGCCGGGCTTCACCACTGCGACCCAGTACTCGGGAGAACCTTTACCAGAACCCATACGGGTCTCGGCAGGCTTCTGTGTGACGGGCTTGTCGGGGAAGATCTTGATCCAGACCTTGCCGCCACGCTTGGTGTAACGGGTCATGGCAATACGGGCCGCCTCGATCTGGTTGGAAGTGATCCAGCAGGGCTCGGTGGCCTGGAGGCCATACTCGCCGTTGGAGACGAAGTTGCCTCTGGTGGCCTTGCCCTTCATACGGCCGCGCTGGACGCGGCGGTATTTCACTCTTTTGGGCATCAACATCAGTTATTGCCTCCTTCCTTGGGAGCAGCAGGGGCCGAATTGGGGGCGGGACGCTGGCCCTGGGGCCGGCTATAGCCACCCTGGCCGCCGCGGTTATAGCCGCCCTGGCCACCGCGGCTGTCCCGGTTGTAGGGACGCCCACCGCCGCCGCGGCGGTCATTCCGGCGCCGGTCGTTCCGGCGGCGGTCATCCCGGCGGTTCATATCCATGGTGCGGGGCGTGGTGCGCAGGGTCTGGGAGAGAACCTCGCCCTTGTAGATCCAGACCTTTACGCCGATGCGGCCATAGGTGGTGGCAGCCTCGGCAAAGCCGTAGTCGATGTCGGCACGGATGGTCTGCAGGGGGATGGTGCCCTCGTGGTAGCACTCGCTCCGGGCGATTTCCGCGCCGCCCAGGCGGCCGCCCACCATGATCTTGATGCCGCGGGCGCCCATACGCATGGCGCGTCCCATAGCGTTCTTCATGGCGCGGCGGAAGCCGATACGCCGCTCTAGCTGGGAAGCGATGTTCTCGGCCACAAGCTGGGCGTTGGTGTCAGGGGTGCGGACCTCCACGATGGACAGGGCCACGGGCTTGCCGATCATCTTCTCCACATTCAGGCGGATGCGCTCGATCTCCGCGCCGCCCTTGCCGATGACCACACCGGGACGGGAGCAGTGGATATAAATGCGGACCTTAGCGCTGTCCCGCTCGATCTCGATCCGGGGCACGCCGGCGGAATACAGGGTGCTCTTCAGGTACTTGCGGATGTTGTAGTCCTCCACGACCAGGTCGCCGACCTTTTCATTCCGGGCATACCAACGGCTGTCCCAGTCCTTGATGACGCCTACGCGGAGTCCGTGCGGATGAACTTTCTGTCCCATATTCTGCCTCCTCCCTTACGCTTTCTCAGCCACAACGATGGTGATGTGGCTGGTTCTCTTGTTGATACGGTACATACGGCCCTGGGCTCTGGGCATGCCCCGCTTGAGGATGGGGCCGGGGTTGGCGTAAGTCTCGGAGACGTAGAGCTTGTCGGGGTCCATGTTGCAGTTGTTCTCCGCGTTGGCCACAGCGCTCTTCAGGAGCTTGAGCATCAGCTCGCTGGCGGCCTTGGGGGTCGCCATGAGGATGGCCTGGGCGGTTTTGGCATCTTTGCCGCGGATGAGATCGCAGACAATCTTGACCTTCCGGGGAGAGATGCGCGCGTATTTCAGATGGGCTTTCGCTTCCATATTCTCTCCTCCTCTTCTTACTTGCCGGTCTTGCTGCCGGCGTGGCCGCGGTAGGTGCGGGTGGGGGCGAACTCACCCAGCTTGTGGCCTACCATGTCCTCGGTGATATACACAGGGACGTGCCGGCGGCCGTCGTGGACGGCGATGGTGTGACCCACGAAGGACGGGAAAATCGTGCTGGCCCGGCTCCAGGTCTTGACAACCTTCTTGTCGCCGGTCTTGTTCATTTCATTGACGCGCTTCAGCAGCTCGGGAGCGGCGAAGGGGCCTTTTTTAATGCTTCTGCTCATTGCTCGTTTCCCTCCTTACTTGGAATTCCGGCGCTTAACGATGAACTTGTCAGTGGGGTTCTTCGTCTTGCGGGTCTTGTAACCCAGGGCCGGCTTGCCCCAAGGCGTCACAGGACCGGGACGGCCGATGGGGCTCTTGCCCTCGCCGCCGCCGTGGGGGTGATCCACCGGGTTCATAACAGAGCCGCGGACGGTGGGACGCCAGCCCATGTGGCGTTTGCGGCCGGCCTTGCCGATGGAGATGTTGGCGTAATCCACATTGCCCACCTGGCCGATGGTGGCCATGCAGTTCAGGCGGATCTTGCGGTACTCGCCGGAGGGCAGACGGACCTGGGCCATGTCGCCCTCTTTGGCCATCAGCTGCGCGGCGACGCCGGCGGAGCGGACCAGCTGGGCACCCTTGCCGGGATACAGCTCAATGTTGTGGATCACGGTACCAACGGGGATGCTGGCGATGGGCAGCGCGTTGCCAGGCTTGATGTCGGCAGCTGCGCCGGCGATGACGGTGTCACCGGCAGCCAGACCCACAGGCGCCAGGATATAGCGGCGCTCGCCGTCGGGATACTCGATCAGCGCGATGTTGGCGCTGCGGTTGGGATCATACTCCAGGCGCAGGACCGTGCCGGGCACGTCCAGCTTGTTGCGCTTGAAGTCGATGATGCGGTACTTCTTCTTGTTGCCGCCGCCCTGGTGACGGACGGTGATGCGGCCGTAGCTGTTGCGGCCGGCCTTCTTCTTGAGGACCTCCACCAGCTCCTTCTGCGGACGGGCGTGCTTGTCGATGCCGTCGAAGCCGGAGACCGTCATATGGCGTCTGGCAGGAGTCGTCGGTCTGTAAGTTTTAATA
>CALWOS010000023.1 GCA_944383185.1 uncultured Oscillospiraceae bacterium | reverse complement strand
CTGGCCACAGCCTCCAGGAACTTGCCGCCCTTGACCGTGATGTGCTCCCGCCCCGCCTCCCGCATGGCGGAGAGCACCGCCAGGGGCATAGCTAATTTCAGCGCGCAGGAAAAGTCCACCATCAGTACCGACAGGGCCCGTGTCACGTTCCGGGTGAGGGCTAGGCTCAACAGGCTCCCGGCAAAGGTGTAGGGCACCAATTTATCCGCCAAGCTGGACGCTTTGGCCTCGGCGGCGGACTTCATCTGCTCGGAGCGCTGGATCATCTCTACGATCTGGTCGTACCGGCCCTGGCCGGAGGCCTGGCGCACCTCCAGGACGCACGCTCCCTCCTCCACCACGGTGCCGGCGTACACCGCGCCGCCGGGCCGCTTGGCCACGGGGACGGACTCGCCCGTGAGGGATGCCTGGTTGACGGTGACCTCCCCCTCCGCCACCACGCCGTCCAGGGGGATGATACTTCCGGCCCGGACCACCACCCGGTCGCCGGGTTTGATCTGGCCAATGGGGGTGAGCATCTCACCGGCCGGCGTTTTCAGCCACACCCGGTCCACATGGAGGGACAGGCTCTCCGCCAGGTCGGCCACGGACTTCTTCCGCGTCCAGTCCTCCAGCAGCCCGCCGATCTCCAGCAGGAACATGACGGTGCCGGCGGTGCCGAAGTCCTGCCGGCCCACGGAGATGCCGATGGATAGCGCATCCAGCAGCTCCACTTTGATCTTCCGCCGCCCCAGGCACTGGAGGCCCTTATGGAGGAAGGGGGCCATATGCCAGATCACCCGGGCCACCCGCAGGGGGGCGGGCAGGAACAGGGCGGCGGCCGCCTTTATTGCCACCTTGCCCACCAGTTTCTCTTGAAATTCCCGGTTCAGGGCGCGGGTGCTGCGGCCGGGCAGGGTGACCGTTTCCTCCGCTCCGGCCCAGGTAAAGCCGCCGATGGCGCAGAGCACTGCTTCCCGGCTTCCCTGGTAGGTGAGGATCACGCAGCCAGTGCGCTCATGGACCACGGCCTCCTTTGCCCAGGGCTGGCCCTTCAGCCAGGCCTCCAGCAGGTCCGCCTGGCGGAGGGTCATGGCTTTCTGCCGCAGCCGCAGGCGCATCCGGCCCCGGCTCTCGTGTACGATGGTCGCTCGCATAGTAAATCTCTCCTCATGGAAAAAGGGAGCCGCTTACCGGCTCCCTTCCGCGGTGTTTCAGGCCTCCTGGCCCTCTACCTGAGCCTCGGCCTCCTTGGCGGCCCGGGCCTCGTTGATGTCCTTGGCGGAGGCCAGGATGTCGGCGGCGTTCTCCTGAACGGCTGTAACGGTCTCCATCACGCTCTCCTTCATCCGCAGGCCGGCGGCGGTGATGTGGGTATAGGCCTTCTTGGCGTCCTTGCTGGTAAGCAGCTTCACACCGGCGGAGCCGAACAGGGCGCCGCCCACAAAACAGGCCAGTCTGACATAGTGCTTCATCATGGTGGATTCTTCCTTTCTGCGATGTACTTATTTGCGTTTGTAGCCTGTGATCATCACCATGACCATGCAGATCACGGCGCCCCAGGCCCAGAAGCGGTGTTGTTTCATCAAGATCTCCTCCTGTTCGGAAACAAGCGCGTCTCTTTGCATATTGGAACATTATAGCAGAGGGAGGACCCCATGTATCACCAAACCGGACGCAGTTGTGCCGGTTCAGACATTTTTCCGGTATTGGGCTGGCGTCACGCCGTACTGCCGCCGGAAGGCGGCGGTGAACTGGCTGGCACTGCCGTATCCCACCGACTGGGCCACCCCCAGCACACTGAGGGGGGAGCTGCGCAGCAGCTCCGCCGCCCGCTCCATCCGCCGCTGCCGCAGCCAGGCGTGGACCGGCAAGCCGTACAGGCGGCGGAACCCCTCCTTGAATGTGGTGGTGGACAGACAGGCCCGGCGGCTCAGAACCGGAATGGTGAGCGGCTCGTCCAGGTGCTCCTCCATGTACCGGCGGGTGTCTGCCAGAGCCTGGGCAACCTTCCGCTCCAAGGCCGGAACCAGATCACCTGCCTGTTCTTCCGGGTTGGAGAGCAGGTAGAGCAGTTCGACCGACTTCCACACGCACCAGCGCACGCGCTCGCTCCGAGGCAGACGGCTGAGATTGACAAAGGCTGCCCGGCTCCAGTGCGTGGGGCCCTCCACGGCGCAGCCGCCCCGGCTGGCCATCCACTGGCGTACCTGTCCCGTATCTAAGGTCAGGCCGCCCAGCAGGCCGCAGATGGTTTTCAGGCTCTCCCGGGCGCCCCGGGCGTCCACCGCCACCAGGATACCCTCCAGAGGTGCGTCCACCCGGGCGCAAGCCAGGCCGGACAGGTCGGTGAGGAGCAGCACCTGCTGGGCGCTTGCCGTCAGCGTGGTACCATCCCGCCGGGTCAGGGCCACTGCGCCGGCCAGGCAGAACAGGGCCTCAAACTGCAGGGGCTCCAGCCGGAGCGGCAGGGAAAACGGCCCATCCTCCAGAGAGAACAGGCAGGCCCGGGCGCCGGGCATCACCTGTGCCCAGTCCCCCCGGTCCGCCAGAAATTCCGCCAGCATTGGTCCGCCTCCTTACCGGCCAAACAGGCCCTTTTTCTCCCAGGGCTCCTTTCGGACCTCTCCCACCTCATAGCCGGTGGCGGAAATGGCCGCGCGCAGGGCCGCCTCGTCCAGCTCCGCCTCCGCGAGCACCGTGGTCTCCTGTTTGCTCCGGGACGAGGTGACCTTCTTCACCGGAAAGGCCTTCCGTACCGCGTCGTTCACATGGCTTTCGCACATGGAGCACATCATGCCGCCCACCTGAACCGTGTACTTCCACATCGTCTGTTCCTCCTGACAGCCCAAATAGTTAGAGATCGCTAACTCGTGGGCGTGGTATTTCATGGCTGTGCCGCTGAAAGCGGGCACATGGCCATATTTGCTATGCTTTTGCGTGGCAGATCTGCGCCGGAATACGGCCCGCTCCACACCAGGGAATATGTGCTGCATGAGAATGACAAATTACCAAAGGTTAGCAAGCGCTAACTTCAAAAAGGATTATAGCGTCTTACCTGCCCGTTGTCAAGGAATAAACTGCCGCGGGACGGCAATCGGTCCCGCGGCAATGCGCTGTTTCGCCCTAAGAGCCTGTGCCGGCGGCACAGGCTTTTTTCTTTGGGGCATGCGGCCCCTTCCGTGTTTCCCGAACCATGAAATGGCCCGCAAAAGTCTGCCCTGTGTCGGAATGAGAGCCTAAAATGACAAAATCGGTAGTCTCCCGTTCTTGACGGCGGGATGGTTTCCTGCTACCCTTATACTTGTAATAAGAGCAAACCGGCACCGGCAGTGCCGCTACAGGAGGCACAGGGCAGTGGGCAGAGATACCGTCAGGATCCAGAATATCCGCTTTGCCCGCCGGGCGTTCTTCGTCTACGCCGCCAACGGCATCGCCGCCGCCCTGGGCGTCGCCCTGGCCACCCTGTGCGACGCGGTGGTGGTGGGCAACGCCTTTGG
>CALWOS010000022.1 GCA_944383185.1 uncultured Oscillospiraceae bacterium | reverse complement strand
CATGCGGAAGAGGTGGACTGGGGCGGCCCGGAGGGCGGTGAAGTCTGGTGAGCTCGTTTGCGCAGGGCGATATCGTCTATCTGGACTTCGACCCGCAGTCTGGCCATGAGCAGCGGGGACGCCGCCCGGCGGTGGTTGTCTCCAACCATGTGTTCAACCGACTCCACAATCTGCGCATGGTCTGTCCCATCACCAATACCGACCGGGGCCTCCCGTTCCACGTGAGGCTGGATGAGCGCACCCGGACCACAGGGGTCATTCTCTGTGACCAGGCGCGGACGCTGGATCTGGCCGCCCGGAACGCGGCATATTCCGAGTCCCTGCCCCCCGATCTGCTGGCCGAAGTGGTGGATATCATCATCGGCTCCATTGAGATTCCATAGAGCGCGCAAAAAAGCCGGGGCCCCGGCCCCGGCTCTTCTCTCACGCCCGCAATCGATGAGAGAAAAAGAGGTTAACTTACGGTTGACAAATCTGGAGCGAGGGCATATTATATAGACACAACGAAATGGTTTCGCGCCACCCTCCGTTGTGTATTAAGCCCTTGGCAGTACGCCTCCCACCATAAGGGAAGTGCCGAACCCAAGGGCTTTTAGATTATTAGAAAGGACGCCTGAAATGTCCAAAACTGCGATTTTAGTGGACGGAGGATTTTACCGTAAACGTGCTGCTCACCTTTGGGGCCACCATACTCCGGCTGAAACTGCGGACGGCCTCATTCGGTACTGTTACAGGCACCTGACAGAACACCATGCAAAACACGAATTGTACCGAATTTTTTACTACGACTGTCCGCCTATTTCGAAAAAGATGTATCATCCGCTTTTGGGAAAGACCATTGATTTGGGGCAACAGGATTATTTCAAGTGGATGAATGATTTTTTGACGCTTTTGAAGCAAAAGCGAAAGGTAGCTTTACGCCTGGGCGTGCTTGATGATGCCAACTCTGTTTACTCATTGAAATATGAGGCAGTCAAAAAGCTATGCTCGGGCGCACTGTCTGTAGACAACCTAAAGGAAAGCGATTTTTTCCCTACCATATCCCAAAAGGGCGTTGACATGAAGATCGGCATTGATATCGCGTCCTTGGCTTACAAGCAACAGGTCGGTCAAATCGTCTTAATCGCTGGCGACAGCGACTTTGTTCCCGCTGCAAAGCTGGCTCGCAGGGAAGGAATTGATATTGTATTGGACCCACTGGAACAGGCGGTAAAAGAAAATCTCTTTGAGCACATTGATGGAAAACGCAGTTGTGGCAATCCATACAAAAGAGCGGACGAAGAACTAAGCGCATACAAAGTCTAGGCGCCATTCTGTTGTTCCCGGCAAAATGGTCCTGATCAGGAACACAAAAAAGCCGGGGCCCCGGCCCCGGCTCTTCGCTCACGCCCGTAATCGAACATTTGTATTATTTTGGAAGGAGGCGAAGCCCGTGCGCAGAGCAAACGGGACCGGGAGCGTGGTGAAGCTCTCCGGGAACCGGCGGCGGCCCTGGGCGGTGCGCATCCCGGTGCGGGACAGCCGGGGGCGGGTGCGCCAGCGGTATCTGTCCTACCACGCCAGGGCCGCGGAGGCCCAGGCCGCCCTGGACGCCTGGGCCCGGGACCACCACGGCCCCCAGCCCGGCGGGGACACCCTGGGGGAGATTTACGAGCGCTGGAGCGCCCGGAACTATCCCCGCCTGAATCCGGCCTCGGTGGCCTCCCATAAGGCCGCCTGGGGGCGGGTGGGGGCGCTGGCCGGGCGGGAGATCCGCGCCGTCACGCTGGACGACCTGCAAGGCATCCTGGACCAGGACGCGGCCCGGGGGCTCTCCCAGTCCAGCGTCAACAACGACCGGATCCTGATGGCCGCCCTCTACCGCTACGCCATGGAGCGCGAGCTGGTGGCCCGGGACATTACCCGGTATCTGGAGAGCCCCCGCATCGCCCCCAAGCACGCCAAGGGCGTCCTCACCCAGGCCCAGCTGGACGCGCTGGCGGCCCTGGCGGGCGAGGGGGACCGGTGGGCCCGGACGGCCATGCTGCTGTGCTACACCGGGTTCCGGGTCTCCGAGCTGCTGGCCCTGACCCCGGCGGATTACCACCCGGAGGGAGGCTATCTCCAGGGCGGGATGAAGACCGCCGCCGGGCGGGGCCGGATCGTGCCGGTACATCCCCGGGTGCAGCCCTGGCTGGAGGACTTCCTGGCCCAGGGCGGTGGGCGGATCATTTGCCGGCCGGACGGCGGGCCGGTCTCCGCCGCGGCCTACCGGAAGGAGTTCGCCGCCCTTATGGCCCGGATCGGCGCGGAGGGGGCGACGCCTCACTGGTGCCGCCACACCTGCGCCACCCGCCTCCACCAGGCGGGGGCGGACCCGCTGGCCATCCAGCGCATCCTGGGCCACGCCGACCAGTCCGTCACCGAGCACTATACTCATCTGGACGCCGCCTTCCTCCGCGCAGAGCTGGAGAAAATGCCTTAACTGTAGCTAACGGCCCAAAATACTGCAATTTTAACCAAAGAAAAATGTTCCGGGTTCTTCCCGTTTGCCCCTTGTAATGCGGGGAAATTCATGCTAGGATGTTCCATATAGCAAATCATTTTTAACGAAATTTTAAACTTGCCCGAAGCTTGTTTTAACTCCCCTCTGGTATGCTATCCTCAACGACAGAGGAACTGCGGCGGCCGGGACCCGGCCCCGCTCCATCCAGAAGGAGGATGTTTTATGG
>CALWOS010000021.1 GCA_944383185.1 uncultured Oscillospiraceae bacterium | reverse complement strand
CTGTGGGGAGATTGTGAATTCTGAATATCCAAATTTGGTTGACATAAAAGTGTGTCAAGGGGAAAAAGCCGGGCGGAATCCACAAAGTTTTTGATGTGACGGCGCGGCGGGCCCAATGGCCCGCCGCGCTTGGAGGGAGGAAGCAAGATGCCGGACACCATCGCGGCCATCGCCACGGCCCCGGAGCGCAGCGCCATCGGCATCATCCGCCTGTCCGGGCCGGAGGCGGTCCGGGCGGCCTCGGCGGTCTTTCGCCCCGCCGGGGGCGGACGGCTGGAGGAGCGGGGGGAGCGGCGGCTGGTCTACGGCGGGGTCTACGACCGGGAGGGGAACCTCATCGACCAGGGGCTGGCCACCTGGTCCCGGGGCCCGGGCAGCTACACCGGGGAGGACACCGCCGAGCTCCAGTGCCACGGCTCGCCGGCGGTGCTTGCCCTGGCGCTGGAGGCCCTCTTCGCCCAGGGGGCCCGGCAGGCCCGGCCCGGGGAGTTTACCCGGCGGGCCTTCCTCAACGGCAAGCTGGACCTGACCGAGGCCGAGGCGGTGGCCGACCTCATCGACGCGGAGAGCGCCGCCGCGGTACACAGCGCCGCCGGCCAGCTCTCCGGGGCCCTCTCCCGCCGGGTGGCCGGGGTGTACGACAGCCTGGCGGGGCTGCTGGCCCACTTCTGCGCCGTGCTGGACTACCCGGACGAGGACATCGACCCCTTTGGCGCGGAGACCATCCGCACTGTCCTGGCCGGCGCCGAGGGGGAGCTGACCGCCCTGCTGGAGAGCTACCAGCGGGGCCGGAGCCTCAAGGGGGGCATCCCCTGCGCCATCGTGGGGCGGCCCAACGCGGGCAAGTCCTCCCTCCTCAACGCCCTGGTGGGGTACGACCGGGCCATCGTCACCGCCATCCCCGGCACCACCCGGGACACGGTGGAGGAGCGGTGCCAGCTGGGGAGCGTGAACCTGCGGCTCATCGACACCGCCGGCCTGCGGGAGACCGCCGACGCGGTGGAGCGGCTGGGGGTGGCGCGCAGCCGGGAGGCCCTCCAGCGGGCCGAGCTGGCCCTGCTGGTGGTGGACGGCTCGGCCCCCCTGGGGCCGGAGGACACCGCCGCCATGGCCGAGGCGGAGGGGTGTCCCCGGGTCCTCTGCGCGGTGAACAAGTCCGACCTGCCCCTGGCGGTGGACCTGGAGGCGCTGCGGCGGCGCTTTCCCCACCTGGCAGTGGTGAGCGCCGCCCGGGGGGACGGCCTGGCGGAGCTGGAGGGGCTGGTGGAGGAGCTCTTCCCCTCCGGCCGGGACGGCGCGCCGGGGGAGCTGCTCACCAATGCCCGGCAGGCCGAGGCCGCCCGGCGGGCCCTGGAGGCCCTCCGCGGGGCCCGGCAGGCCCAGGAGAGCGGGATGCCCCCCGACGCGGTACTCACCGACGTGGAGGGGGCCCTGGCCGCCCTGGGGGAGCTGACCGGCCGCAGCGTCACAGAGGACGTGACCGACCAGATCTTCCGCCGCTTCTGCGTGGGAAAATAAAGACGCCGGAGGCATTTGCCTCCGGCGTTTTGGCTGTTCAGCTCTTCTCCTCAAAGCTCACGCCGCAGTTGCGGCAGGTGACGGTGATCTTCCCCTTCCCCCGGGGCACCCGCAGGTACTGCCCGCAGTTGGGACACTTGAAGTAGCAGTGGTCCTTGTCCCTGTGGATGGTGCGGCGGAGCTTGAACCAGCGGACAAACGGGCTGGCCAGGGAGAGGAACTTGGCGTTCTCCGCCCGGCGCCGCTCGAGGTTGCGGGAGAACATCCGGAGCACCGCCAGCACCAGGGGGATCAGCGCCACCCAGGAGAGGAAATACAAATGGTAGGAAAGGCGGGAGATCACGGCGAGAATAACATAGACCGCGAGCAGAAACACGGAGAGCTGGTCGGTGCCGTAGCGGCCAAACATGACTCTTCTAAGCCAATTCATACAGAGCTGTCGTCTCCTTTGACCAGTGGAACCGAGAAGGGCTCACAATATCGTTACCTGTAATGATAGCGGTTCTGTATGTCCCCGTCAAGAAAGCAAACGTAAACAAAGTGTGAATTCAAGGGACAAATCAGCGCGTCGGGCGCATTTTTGGGCTTGCCAGGGCGGGAAAAAGCCTTTATACTGATTTCCGTGGAATCAGCCTGCCCGCGGCCTGCCGCCGTTCCGGCGGCCTGCGGGCGTGACGAGAAAGGGGCGTGCGGCCATGAGCCGGATCGACAAGGAGAACTACTACCTGGATATCGCGGAGACCGTGCTGGAGCGGTCCACCTGTCTGCGGCGGTGCTATGGGGCCATCATCGTAAAGAACGACGAGATCATCGCCACCGGCTACAACGGCGCGCCCCGGGGGCGGAAGAACTGCATGGACCTGGGCTACTGCACCCGGGATGCCCTCCAGGTGCCCTCGGGGCAGCGGTATGAGCTGTGCCGCAGCGTCCACGCCGAGGCCAATGCCATCATCTCGGCCGCCCGCAGTGACATCATCGGCGGGACGCTGTACCTGGCCGGGCGGGACGCCAAGACCGGAGAGCTCCTGACCGAGGCCACCTCCTGCTCCATGTGCCGCCGGCTCATCATCAACGCGGGCCTCGCCCGGGTGGTCATCCGCCGGACCAAGACCGAGTACGCGGTGGTCCATGTGGAGGACTGGGTCCGGGAGGACGACTCCCTGCCCCCCCAGTTCGCCGGCGGCGGCTCCTCCGGCGCCTGCCCGTCCGGCGGCTGTGAGGGCGGCTGCTGACCCGGCGCGCTCTGCACCTGTGCCGGCGTCCGCCTTGGGCGGACGCCGGTCTCTTTCGGCTTTTTATGCTTCGGGAGCGAATGTTCTTGACAGGAAAGCGTTGCAGAATTAAAATAGATTCGGTGTAGTTTTCGAAAAGAGTCTGGGCATCCTTTTCGATT
>CALWOS010000020.1 GCA_944383185.1 uncultured Oscillospiraceae bacterium | reverse complement strand
TGACGACGGTGGACTTCTTCTCCTCGGACAGGCCGACGATCTCAACGGTCTCGCCAGTCTTCACCACGCCGCGCTCCACACGGCCGGTGGCCACAGTGCCGCGGCCGGAGATGGTGAACACGTCCTCCACGGGCAACAGGCAGGGCAGCTCGTCGTTACGGGCGGGAGTGGGGCTACAGTCGTCAACCGCATCCATCAGCTCCTTGATGCAGGCGTAAGCGGGATCGTCCACGCCGCCCTCGCAGGTCAGGGCGTTCAGAGCGGAGCCCTTGATCACGGGGATGTCGTCGCCGGGGAACTCGTAGGTGCTGAGCATCTCGCGCACCTCCATCTCCACCAGCTCCAGCAGCTCCTCGTCATCCACCTGATCGCACTTGTTCAGGAACACGACAATGGCAGGCACGCCCACCTGACGGGCCAGCAGGATGTGCTCACGGGTCTGGGCCATGGGGCCGTCGGTGGCGGCGATGACCAGGATCGCGCCGTCCATCTGAGCAGCGCCGGTGATCATGTTCTTGATATAGTCGGCGTGGCCCGGGCAGTCGACGTGGGCATAGTGGCGGGCGTCAGTCTCGTACTCCACGTGGGCGGTGTTGATGGTAATGCCGCGCTCGCGCTCCTCGGGAGCCTTGTCGATGCTGGAGTAATCCTCGTACTGAGCCTGACCCTTCAGGGACAGGTACTTGGTGATCGCGGCGGTCAGGGTGGTCTTGCCGTGGTCAACGTGGCCGATGGTGCCGATGTTGACATGGGGCTTGGTGCGCTCAAACTTCTGCTTAGCCATGTTTGAAATCCTCCTTAAAGTAGGTAGTTCATAAAATTTGCTCGCCCAACTGATGATGCTATTTTATCCTACAAAGGGACAAATTGCAACCTCATTTTTGCGCCTGGACTCAGTCATCCCGGCGACCGCGCTCGGCGATGATCTTCTCAGCGATGTTCTTGGGCACTTCCACATAGCTGTGGGGCTCCATGGAGTACTGGCCGCGGCCCTGGGTGCGGGAACGCAGGTCAGTGGCGTAGCCGAACATCTCACTCAGGGGAACCAGAGCGCCGATGGCCTGGGCGCCGGGGCGGGCCTCCATGCCCTGGATCTGGCCGCGGCGGCTGTTCAGGTCGCCGATGACATCGCCCATATAGTCCTCGGGGACGATGACGTCCACCTTCATGATGGGCTCCAGCAGCACCGGGCTGGCCTTGCGGCAGGCCTCCTTGAAGGCCATGGAACCGGCGATCTTGAAGGCCATTTCCGAGGAGTCGACCTCGTGATAAGAGCCGTCGTACAGCGTGACCTTTACGTCCTCCACGGGATAACCAGCCAGCACGCCGGCCTGCATCGCGCCCTGAATACCGGCGTCCACCGCAGGGATATACTCCTTGGGGATCGCGCCGCCCACAATGGCGTTGATGAACTCGTAGCCCTTGCCGGACTCGTTGGGCTCCACGCGGATCTTGACATGGCCGTACTGGCCCTTACCGCCGGACTGGCGGGCATACTTGGTATCCTGCTCCACGCTCTTGCGGATGGTCTCCTTGTAGGCGACCTGGGGCGCGCCCACATTGGCCTCCACCTTGTACTCGCGCAGCAGGCGGTCCACGATGATCTCCAGATGGAGCTCACCCATGCCGGCGATGATGGTCTGGCCCGTCTCATCGTCGGTGTAGGTCTTGAAGGTGGGGTCCTCCTCGGCCAGCTTGGCCAGAGCGATGCCCATCTTCTCCTGGCCGGCCTTCGTCTTGGGCTCGATGGCCACACGGATGACCGGGTCGGGGAACTCCATAGACTCGAGAATAATGGGGTGCTTCTCGTCGCAGAGCGTATCGCCGGTGGTGGAGTTCTTCAGACCGATGACAGCGGCGATATCGCCGGAGTACACGGTCTCAATATCCTCCCGGTGGTTGGCGTGCATCTGGAGGATGCGGCCGATGCGCTCGCGCTGCTTCTTGGTGGAGTTGAGCACAGTGGTACCGGTGTTCAGCGTGCCGGAATAGACACGGATGAAGGACAGACGGCCCACAAAGGGATCGGTGGCGATCTTGAAGGCCAGGGCGGAGAAGGGAGCCTCGTCGGAGGCGGGACGCTCGTCCTCCTCCTCGGTGTCGGGATTCACACCCTTGATGGCGGGAATGTCCACAGGAGAGGGCATATAATCCACGATGGCGTCCAACAGCTTCTGCACGCCCTTGTTGCGGTAAGAAGTGCCGCAGGTCACGGGAACCAGCAGGTTCTCAATGGTGCCCTTACGCAGGGCAGCGCGGATCTTCTCCTGAGGAATGGGCTGCTCTTCCAGGGCCAGCTCCATGATCTCATCGTCGATGTCGGCCACCGCGTCGATGAGCTTGCTGCGGTATTCCTGGGCCAGCTCCATCATGTCCTCGGGGATGGGCTCCACACGCATGTCCTTGCCCATCTCATCATAGTAGATGTCCGCATCCATCTCCACCAGATCGATGATGCCTTTGAAGGTATCCTCGCTGCCGATGGGAAGCTGGATGGGCACCGCGTTGCACTTCAGGCGGTCGTGGATCATGTTGAGCACGTTGTAGAAGTCGGCGCCCATGATGTCCATCTTGTTGACGTAGATCATGCGGGGGACCTTGTAGTGGTCCGCCTGGCGCCAGACGGTCTCCGACTGGGGCTCGACGCCGCCCTTCGCGCACATGACGGTCACAGAGCCGTCCAGCACGCGCAGGGAGCGCTCCACCTCCACGGTGAAGTCCACGTGGCCCGGAGTGTCGATGATATTAATGCGGGTCTGAGGGAACTGGTTCTTGGTGCCCTTCCAATAGCAGGTGGTGGCGGCGGAGGTGATGGTGATGCCGCGCTCCTGCTCCTGAGCCATCCAGTCCATGGTGGCGGTACCGTCGTGGGTCTCGCCGATCTTGTAGTTGACGCCGGTGTAGTACAGAATACGCTCGGTGGTAGTGGTCTTGCCCGCGTCGATGTGGGCCA
>CALWOS010000019.1 GCA_944383185.1 uncultured Oscillospiraceae bacterium | reverse complement strand
CCACAGCCAACACCCTGGACACCATTCCGAGACCCCTTTTGGACCGGATGGAGGTCATCGAGCTCTCCAGTTACACGGATGAAGAGAAGCTCCACATCGCCAAAGAACACCTTTTACCCAAACAGAGGAGAAAACACGGCCTCAAGGGCGGTCAGCTCCGCCTGAGCGACGACGCCATCCGGGAGATCATCACCCTTTACACCCGGGAATCTGGTGTCCGTGTCCTGGAGCGGCAGATCGCGGCGGTGTGCCGGAAGACTGCCCGGGGTATCGCTGCGGGAGAGTATAAGTCCATCCATGTCCGGGCAGGCAAGCTGGAAGAGCTTCTTGGTCCTGCCAAATACAAACCGGAGGCCCCACGCTATCGGGACGAGGCCGGTCTGGTCCGGGGTCTTGCCTGGACCAGCGTGGGGGGCGAAATCCTGGATGTGGAAGTCAATGTGGTGGAAGGCAGCGGCAAGCTGGAACTTACCGGTAACCTGGGCGACGTGATGAAGGAGTCTGCCCATGCCGCCATGAGCTATGTCCGCAGCAGGGCCCGGAAACTGGGCATTGACCCGGAATTCTACAAGAACCGAGACATTCACATCCACTTCCCAGAGGGCGCCGTACCCAAGGACGGCCCTTCCGCCGGCATTACCATCGCCATTGGACTGATCAGCGCCTTGACCGGTACGCCGGTTCACCACGAGGTGGCCATGACCGGGGAAATCACCCTCCGTGGCCGGATTTTGCCCATTGGCGGGCTGAGGGAGAAGACCATGGCGGCGCTGCGAAACGGTATTCAGACAGTGATCATCCCGGAAGGGAACGCGGCGGATTTGGAGGAAATTGATCCCGATGTGCGCCGCGCGCTGAACTTTGTCACCACAGACCATTTGGACAAGATCCTGGACGTGGCTTTGTGCCGCCCCATGCCCCGGGCAGAGCTCCCGGTCCCAGAAGACAAAACTCTGCTGCCCCGGCCTGAGCTGGCGGGGAACACGGGCACAGACACCGGCAGCGGGGGGAAACCCGTGATCCGGCAGTAGGAGGAAGCATGAATCTTCACAACGCGGTGTTTCTCAAGTCCGCAGTACGCGCGGGGGAATTCCTGGAAAATGACCGGCCCGCTGTTGTCTTTGCGGGAAAATCCAATGTGGGGAAGAGCTCCGTCATCAACCGGCTGCTGAACCGAAGGAACTTTGCCCGCGTGGGCTCCGCTCCGGGCAAGACGGTACACGTCAATTATTTTTCCATTGACGATACGCTCTATTTTGTGGATCTGCCGGGCTACGGCTTTGCCAAGGTGAGCAAGGCGGAGCGTGACCGCTGGGGCGAGCTGATGGAGCAGTTTTTCCGCGTGCCGGAGCGCATCGGCCTGGGCGTTTTTTTGGTGGACGCCCGGCACAAGCCCACGGCGGACGATGTGAACATGGCCCGGTGGTTTCTCCAGTCTGGCCGGCCCTTTATCGTGGTGGCCAACAAACATGACAAGCTGAAGAAGAGCGAGTATGCGCCAAACCTGGCCCTGATCCGGGAAACCCTGGCCCTGCCGCCGGAGGTGGAACTTCTCTATTTTTCCGCGGTGAAAGGGGAGGGGCGGGATGCCCTGCTCTCCCGCATCACCGCTCTGGCGGAACAATAAAATTCCCCTGGAGCGCAGTCCTTTGGACCGCGCTCCAGGGGAATTTAGTTTCTGTGAAATCTTATTTAAGTTTCCAGACATTCAGACCCACTTGAGGGTCTTTCTGCCTGTCGATGGAGCCGGGGATTATTGTAAGGATCAGCTCACAGGTGCCGCTGACCACCGCCTCGTTCAGATGGCCGCCCCAGACCTGGAAATTATGGTCAGAGACGCTGATGTGCAGGTGGCTGTAATACTCCCCATTCATCGTGTCCACCGTGCCGGTGAGGGACACAATTTCAAAATCGCCGGTGAGTGTGGTTTTGCTGTACTCCTGCTTCTCGACATTATAGAGCCCTGCTGTAACCTTGCTTACGGCGCCCAGAGCCTGAACCTGGCCCAGCGTGATCCCCTCCTGGCGCACGACTTTTTCCAGGCCCGTGAGGATCTCTTCGCCTTTGTCCATACGCAAGAGGAGCTTGTCACCAAAACGTCTATAATCCATATCATTGCGCCTACCTTTCCAAAAGATACATCTCCCGGCAGCCGGGAGTGAGGTGCATGCCAATGAGCTCCCGGGAGAAGGAAAAGCCTCTACCTTCTCCCAGCAAGGGCCGGGCGTGGGCAAGGCCCGCCGTCTCTATGGGGTCTCCATAGAAATCCCGAAGGTCCAGTACGCACGATGTCTCCCCGCGGCAGACGACAGTAAGTATGGTTTCCGCCCCGGACTGGCGCAGGACGCAGAGACAGGCGGGATCTGGCGCGGCAAGAGCCACGGCCCCCTCCCGGAGCGCAATATGCTCCCGGCGCAGGCGGCCCAAAAGAGCATAATGCGCCTGGAGGAAGTCGCTGTCCCAGTTCATGGGCGCCCGGACAAAGGGATCGCCAAAACCCTGGAGCCCCGCCTCCTCCCCATAGTAGATACTGGGCACGCCGGGAAGGGACCAGAGCAGCGTTGTCGCCAGCTCCATGGACTGCCGGCCCCGTTCCACCTGCGCCGCGGTGATGCAAAACTCCGCCCGCTGCTGCCGGGTGAGCTTGTCTCCTTCAATACGGGTGCTCAGCACGGTAAGCGCCCGGTCCACATCGTGGGAACTCAGGAGGTTCATCAGGCATCTGTAAATGGGGGGCGGATAGTGCAGCCGCTGTCCCAGCAGGAGCTGCAGCAGCGCGGTGCTGTCCAGATAGCCCAGGAGAAAATCCAGTACGCCGCGGCGCAGGGGGTAGTTCATCACGGAATCCAGGCTGGTGCCCAGGCAATAGCGCCGGCGGACGCCATAGCTCACCTTGGTGGTAGCGTCCTCCCAGACCTCGCCCAAAATCAGCGCGTCTGGCCGGGTTTCCCGGGCCGCAGTGTGGATGAGCTCCAGTACTTCGTCCGGCAGTTCGTCTGCCACGTCCAGGCGGTAGCCGGAAACCCCACAGCGCAGCCAGGCGCGGATGACGCTGTTTTCCCCGGTGATGATCTCCCTTTGCCAGGCGGGATCCGTCTCCCGGACCTCCGGCAGGCTGGGGAAGCCCCACCAGGATTTGTACTCTGCCGGCCACCGGGTAAATGTATACCAACTGTAATAGGGGGAGTCCTGGCTCTGTACAGCGCCGGGGCCAGGGTAACAGTTCCGCTGATTGAAATAGCGGCTGTCTGCTCCGGTGTGGGAGAAGACGCCGTCCAGAATTACCCGGATGCCCCGCGCCTGCGCCTGGGCGCAAAGCTCCCGAAGATCTGCCTCCGTGCCCAGGATCGGGTCGATCTTGTGGTAGTCCGCGGTGTTGTAACGATGATTGGAATCCGATTCGAAAACGGGGTTGAGATACAGCGCGGTGACGCCAAGGCGCTGAAGATATTCCAGCTTTTCGGTGATGGCGCGAAGGGTCCCCCCATAGAAGTCGTTGGGGTAGTAGGGATTGCCGTCGTGCCCCTCCCATTCCACGGGTTCCTGCCAGCTTGCATGGAAGCGCATTTCCCGCCCCAGCGCGCGGTGGTAAGCAAGGCCAGACTCCACTTGCGCCGCCTCTCCCCGGGCAAAGCGGTCCGGAAAGATCTGATACATGACGCCGCCGGAGCACCAATCCGGCGTAGTGAAGTCACTGTTCCACACTGTGAGCTGAAAGGCAGGAAGTGCTTCCGGCTCCAGGCACAGCTCTCCATAAAACGGGCCGGCGCCCCGTCCAATGTACACAGGGCCGTCCGGCGTATCCGCCCGGAAGCGGTAGAAGATAACTTGCGCTTCCCGGGGCGCCTGCCAGTTCACAGCAAAGCCTCCGGGCACCGCTTCCATGGGGTGATCAGGCCCGGATTCTCCCTGGGGCCAGGTCAATAGAGTGCAGCTCCGTACCCCCGGTGCGCAGCAACGGAGAAAGAGGCGCAGCTTTCCCCCTGTGGGAACCGGGCCAATGGGATCGCGGTATTCCGGTTTTGCGTCACAATAGATCAGCTTGTTCTGATATCGTTGCAGCATGGCGCCTCCTCGCATTTTTCCGGGGCTAAAACCAGCAGATCCCGGAGCGTTTCCGGCAAAGGACGGCATCTGCCGGCACAGGCAAAGCAGAATCGTCCGCTGCGCAGCCCGCCGTCCTGAAC
The DNA here is from genome assembly GCA_944383185.1 of uncultured Oscillospiraceae bacterium. GTDB lineage: Bacteria > Bacillota > Clostridia > Oscillospirales > Oscillospiraceae > CALWOS01. Next base: position 440 of record CALWOS010000019.1, on the reverse strand, counting down.
CAGGCACAGAGCTTCACGCCGGACCGGGTCACCCGGCCAACGTCGTTCCACCCGGGCATTCCAATCCCGAACCAGATCGCCGGCCAAGACGGAAAGCCGCGGCAGTTGCGTCTCCAGCAGGGCGAGAGACAGCCTGTCCTCCTCCAGCGGCGCGGCACAGAAAAAGCTTTGCTCCATCTGGGCCACAGCGCTGTCCCAGGTTTCGCAGCATTCGTCCAAAAGGCAGCGCAGCAGCTCCAGGGCCAGCAGCGGGTCGCGAAGGGGCAGGGGGGAGGCGGGAAGCTTTCCGGGTACCACGTCACCGAGAGACGCAGCGGCAGCCAGGTAGCGCAGTGCAAAGCGGTCTTCCTCCGTTTCCGGCTGCCGGGCGCCAATGAGGAGCGTGCGCAGCGCCGGATCCCGGCTTGTGATGTACCCATCTTCCCGGAGCACCGCCGTCA
>CALWOS010000018.1 GCA_944383185.1 uncultured Oscillospiraceae bacterium | reverse complement strand
GGCGCGGCCACGGAAAGGATGGGGTCGGCGCCCCCGTCCATGACGGGGATGGGATCGCTCCCCTGCTCCAGACGGTAAAAGCCCCGCTTTTCCATCACTTGCTCCAGAGCCGCGCTAACGGGTTTTTCCAGCAGTTCCCGGCGTTTTGCTCCCGCCGCGGCGATGACGCTGTCCCTGTCGCAGACAATGGCCGCACGGTCCGTGGCTTTGTGGAGAGAGTCGCAGATCTGCCCGGCAAAGGCGCTCAACTCCCCCATGGGAGAATATTTCTTGAAGATGACCTCCCCGTCCTTTTCCGTATAGATCTCCAGGGGATCCCCCTCGCGGATGCGCATGGTGCGGCGGATCTCTTTGGGAATGACCACCCGGCCCAGGTCATCAATCCGGCGCACGATTCCGGTTGCTTTCATGGCGTTTCCTCCTGCATATTCTGGGTTTGACAGTGCTATTTTTTGCAGCCTGTGGGGAATTATGCAAAATTTGCAAAAGCCCGGCCCGGGAAATACCGGACGGCCCGCGCCCGCCTCAAAAAGGCCGCGGCGGGGGCGTATTGCTTTTTTCCCCCGGAGCGGGTACAATGGAGCCGGTAGAGTTTGCGAGAAGGGAGGTATGGCCTTGGGCGAAATGGGAATCCACCATCACCCGCATCTGCCCCACTTGGGGATGCGGATTGTCAAGTCAGCTGTGGCTGTGTTTTTGTGCATGTGCGTTTATGAACTCCGGGGCCGCGCCGGCCTGCCCTTTTTCTCCGCGCTGGCCGCTCTGGCCAGCCTCCAACCCTATCGGGAGGCCAATCGGGCAGATGCCCGGCAGCGCATTGTGGGAACGCTGTTGGGCGGGGCTTTCGGCCTTTTCGCCGTGCTGGTGTTCCAGAACCTGCCCGAGCCCTATCAGAACTACTGGGTCCGGCACTGTATGGACGCGGCGCTGGTGGCCGTGGTGCTCTATACCGCCGTGGCCCTCCGGCAGAAGAGTGCGGCCTTCTTTTCCAGCATCGTCTATTTGTGCATTACTATGTATTATATGGAAGGGGACGCCTTTTCCTATGTATGTAACCGGGTGATAGACACGCTTATCGGTCTTGTGGTGGGTACGGCGGTGAATGCCTTGCAGCTTCCCAGACGGAAACGGAAGGACGTGCTGTTTGTCACAGGCCTGGATCATGTGCTCCTGGGGGCGGACAACGCTATGTCCGCATACAGCCGGATCGAATTTAACCGCCTCCTGGCGCACGGCATCCCCATCACCATCATGACCACTCGCTCTCCCGCCTCCTTCCTGGAGGCTGCGGCGGACATCCGCCTGGAATTGCCCGTCATCCTCATGGACGGCGCGGTACTCTATGACCGGAAGGAGAACGAGTACCTCTGCAAACGGGAAGTCCATCCACCGGACGCCCAAGCCGTTTCCGCCTTTATCCAGGAGCGGGGATTCCAGTGCTTTCAGACCGTGGTGATGGGGAAGACCGTACTCGTCTACCATCAAGAGCTCCAGAATCCCGCAGAACGGGAGAAGTACGAGATGGGCCGCCGCTCCCCTTACCGGAACTTTGTCCAGCGGCCCCTGCCCCAGGACGTGAGCGTGGCCTATTTCTCCGTTCTGGATGAGACGAAACGGGTCCTCTCCCTTCAGGCGGCTCTGGATACGGCGGAGTTCCGCCCCCGGATCCGGGTGAGCTGCCGGGAGCTGGAGAACCGTCCGGGCTACAGCTCCCTGCGTGTTTACCATCGGGACGCCACCAAGGAGAACATGCTGCAGATCCTTCTGGACCGGGTGGGACTCCAAAAGGCCCGGACTTATGGCTGTATAGCAGAGCGTTACGATGTAGTGGTGGAGCGGAAGGATTCCGGAGACCGGGTCATCCGCCAGATCAAGGCGGACGCCGTACCTCTGCTCTGGGCCCGGGACAAATTCTGACCGCCTCAGTAAGAATAGAAAAAGCTTGCCGCCGCCTCTTCTGGAGGCGGCGGCTTTCCGCGCTTTGCAGGATTTACAGAGCTTTTTGACGGGATGGGGAGGCTGCCGGCGGCAGAAGGGTGGGGCGTTCTCCGGCGCCGGCGTCTCCCTCTGCCTCTTCTTCCAGGTACAGTTCCTCCGCCCGGCGTTGGGCGAAGATCAATTCCTCCCGGAGCCGCGCCAGTGTGAGCTCCGCGTCGGTGATGGCGTTGAAAAGCAGCAAATACTCCGCTGTTATATTCCGCATTTTGTGTCCCACCTTTCCAGAATACATCAATATCTTGCGTTTTCCCCCCGCTGCCCCCATCATACACGGCCCTACCGGTATATTTTGCCGAAAGGCGTCGAGAAAGTAAAAAAACCATTTGTGCCCGGATTTATGGCCCATATTTGGCAAAAATCCACCCGACAGAGGCCCGGAACTTTTGGGGAAAGCGACGAAAAGCTCTTGAAAAGAAGGGAATGAGGCACCGGACGGCGTATAAAGGAATGAAGAATTCTTCCCGCATCCGGGCGAGTTGTCCGGGAGCGGCGTGTGAAAGGAGGGCGTGCGTATGTCCTGCCCCAGAGAGACCAGGGAGGCGCTGGAGCCTCTCATCATCGGGCCCCAAGGGGTTTTGGCCAGGGACAGCCGGGGACGGCTGTACCCGGACGAGCCGTGCCCCAACCGCACCTGCTTCCAGCGCGACATTGACCGTATCCTCCACTCCAAGACCTTCCGCCGCCTGAAGCACAAGACCCAGGTCTTCCTTCAGCCGGAAGGGGACCATTACCGCACCCGCCTGACCCACACTCTAGAGGTCAGCCGCATTGCCCGGACCGTAGCCCGGGCCCTGGCCCTGAACGAGGACCTCACCGAGGCCATCGCTTTGGGCCACGATCTGGGCCACACACCCTTTGGACACGCCGGGGAACGGGCGCTCCGGAACATACATCCCGGAGGCTTCCACCACTATGAGCAGAGCCTGCGGGTGGTGGACCGGCTGGAACGGGACGGCCGGGGGCTGAATTTGTGCTACGAGACCCGGATGGGTATCCTCCACCACACCCACGGCAGCCCGGATGATACCCGTGAGGCCACGGTGGTGCGCCTTTCTGACCGGATCGCCTATATGAACCACGACCTGGACGATGCCCTCCGGGCGGAGCTTCTGAGGCCGGAGGATGTGCCGGAACTGATACGCCGCCGGATTGGGGAGCGCAACAGCCTGCGCATCAACGCCATCACCTCGGACCTCATCGCCAACAGCGCCGGGGATACGGTGGGCTACTCCCCAGAAATGGCCGAGGCGGTGGAGGTGTTCCACAACTTCATGTATGAGGCTGTGTACCGCAACCCCATCGCCAAAGGGGAGGAGAGCAAAGTAGAGAACATTCTCCAGAGCATTTATGACTACTATGTCCGGCATGTGGAGCGCCTCCCTGCGATTTACAAGGCCATTGCCGACGAAGAGGGTGTGGACCGGGCGGTGTGCGACTATGTCTCCGGCATGACGGACAAGTACGCCATGTACCAGTACAGCGAACTCTTTATCCCGGCTGCTTGGCAGCTCCGCTGAGGGCGGCGGGGAAGCCGGCGCACATTTCGATCCGATGTATTTTACAGGAAATCAGGAGGTGAAAGGGCGTTGCGGATTCCGGAGGACTATCTGCAGGAACTGACGGAACGCTGCCCGATTGAGGATGTGGTAGGGGAGTATGTGCGCCTCACCAAGCGCACCGGGGCCAATTTGTTCGGCCTGTGCCCCTTCCACAGTGAAAAGACCCCTTCTTTTTCCGTCAATCCGGACAAGCAAATCTACCATTGCTTCGGCTGCGGCAAGGGCGGCGGGGTCATCAACTTCATCATGGAGATCGAAAACCTCTCCTTCCCGGACGCGGTGGCCTTTCTGGCCCGGCGGGCGGGGATGGCCCCGCCTCCTCAGGAAGAGGACCCCGGCGCCTCCCACCGGGAGCGGCTGCTGGAGCTGAACCGGGACGCGGCGCGGTTTTTCTACCGGTGCCTCATGGGACCGGAAGGCGGCCCCGGCCGGGCCTATGTGGAGCGGCGTGGCATTTCCCCGGCCATGGTCCGCACCTTTGGGCTGGGGCTGGCCCCCCAGAGCTGGAACGCCCTGACCGACGCCATGACCGCCAAGGGCTACACCCGCCTGGAGCTGGCCCAGGCGGGCCTGGTCCGGGAGGGGAAGAAAAACGGCGTATACGACACGTTTCGGAACCGCCTGATGTTTCCGGTGATTGACGTCCGGGGCAGCGTCATCGGCTTTTCCGGGCGCATCCTGGACGAGGGGGAACCCAAGTACATGAACAGTCCGGAAACGGCGGTTTTCAATAAAAGCCGCAATCTTTTCGCCATGAACCTGGCAAAAAAGTCCAAAAGCGGATATATTCTCTTAACCGAGGGCAATATAGACGTGGTTTCTCTCCATCAGGCAGGCTTTGACAGCGCCGTGGCCTCCCTGGGCACCAGCCTCACGCCGGAGCAGGCCCGGCTCATGCGCCGCTACACTTCGGAGATCATCCTCTGCTACGACGGGGACGCCGCCGGGCAGAAGGCCTCCCAGCGGGCCATCGGCATCCTGGAAAAGCTGGATCTGAAAGTCCGGGTGCTCCAGCTCCAAGACGCCAAGGACCCGGACGAGTACATCCGCCGCTTTGGGGCGGACGCCTTCCGGGCCCTGCTCACCGGGAGCGAGGACCAGGTGGAGTTCCGTCTCCGCCGCCTCGCAGGGCAGTATGACCTCAAAACCGACGAGGGGCGGCTGGATTTTCTCAAAAGCGCCACCGCCTGGTGTGCCGGGCTCCCCGGCGCCTTGGAGCGGGAGATCTACGCCGGGCGCGTGGCGGAGCTGGCCGGGGTGAACCAGGACGCCGTGGCCCAGGAGGTTCAGCGCCTTCTCCGGCGCCAGGAAGCCCGCTCCCGCCGGAAGGAGGATCGGGACATGGTCCGAAAGGCCCGGGTCCCGGTACCCCAGACCCAGGCCGGAAAGTCCGCCCCGGCCTTTGCCAACCAGCGCTCCGCCGGAGCGGAACGGGGGATTTTGCAGCTGCTGCTTCTGGATCCCGGCCTGTTCCGGGGCCGGGAGGAGCCGCTGCCGGAGCAATTCAGCTCGGAGTTCCTGGGCCGGTTGTATGCCGTTCTCCGCAGCCGGCTGGAAGCGGGGCAGCCCCTGTCCCTGGCGGCACTGAGCGGGGAGCTCTCCCAGGAGGAGGTCAGTTATCTCGCCGGCCTGCTTCAGGATGAAGCGGTGGAGCTCCGGAACGGGCAAAAGGCCCTGGACGATTACATACAGATCCTGCGGGATGAGCGCCAGAGATCCTCCGCGGCGGAGGATCTCCAGGCCCGGGCCCAGCAGCTGAGACAGAAGAAAGGATACGGTGGATAAGGATATGCCCAGTACGCAGAAAAGCAAGGATGAGCTCCGCAAGGAGCAGGAGCGCCAGGAGGCGGCGCCCGCCCGGAAGAAGTCCCGGAAGGCCAAGGGGGAGGAGGCTCCGGAACCCGCCAAGCCGGAACAGCAGACCAACGCGGAAAAGCTCCAGGCCCTCATTGAAAAGGGCAAAAAAGCCGGCAAGCTCACCAGCAAGGAAATGATGGTTCTGGATGACATGAACCTGGAGCAGGAACAGCTGGATTGGTTTTATGACCAGTTGGAGAACAACGGCATTGACTATTCCGGGGAGGACATGCTTCCAGTGCTGGATGCCGACGACCTGGGACCGGATATCAAGGAATTGGAAGAGCTGGAGGAGGTCACCGAAGAGGAGCTGATCGAAACGGAATCCACCGTGGACAGTTTCGCCACGGATGACCCTGTGCGCATGTACCTCAAGGAAATCGGCAAGGTGAATCTTCTGACTCCGGAGGAGGAAGTTGAGCTGGCCGTGCGCATGGCCAACGGGGACGAGGAGGCCAAACGCCGCATGGCGGAGGCCAACCTCCGGCTGGTGGTGTCCATCGCCAAGCGCTATGTGGGCCGGGGCATGCTGTTCCTGGACCTGATCCAGGAGGGGAACTTAGGGCTATTGAAGGCTGTGGAGAAGTTTGACTACACCAAGGGCTACAAGTTCTCCACCTACGCCACCTGGTGGATCCGCCAGGCTATCACCCGGGCCATCGCCGACCAGGCGCGGACCATCCGCATCCCGGTGCACATGGTGGAGACCATCAACAAGGTCATCCGGGTCTCCCGGCAGCTGCTCCAGGAACTGGGCCACGACCCCAGTGCTGAGGAGATCGCCGAGGAGATGGGCCTGCCTGTGGACAAGGTGCGGGATATCCTGAAGATTGCCCAGGAGCCTGTGAGCCTGGAGACCCCCATCGGCGAGGAGGAGGACAGCCACCTGGGGGATTTCATCCCTGACGAGGACGCCTCCGAACCCAGCGAGGCCGCCAGCTTCACCTTGCTGAAGGAACAGCTCATGAACGTGCTGAGCACCCTCACTCCTCGGGAGGAAAAGGTGCTGCGCCTGCGCTTCGGCATTGAGGACGGCCGCACCCGCACTCTGGAGGAAGTGGGCAAGGAGTTCAACGTCACCCGGGAGCGCATCCGCCAGATCGAGGCAAAGGCCCTCCGGAAACTCCGCCACCCCAGCCGCAGCAAAAAGCTCCGGGACTTCCTCAACTAAAGGCCCGGAAAACCGCCGCCAGCCAGGGCAGAGCTCTTTTGAAACTGTCAAAAAACCTTCGGAGAATTCGCGGCCGCAGCCGCGAACAAAGTTGAATCCGTTTTTCCCGGGGACATGCGCCTCGGGAAAAACACATCTCACGGAGCGCGCGTGGGATTTGTCCGCCGTTAGCGGACAAATCCTGCGCGAAGCGAAGTGCAACCCCGGTTGTCAAAGAGGGCGCGGCCCTCTTTGACAAGCTGATGCGCCGGCGTTCCCCGGAGGGGACGCCGGCGCATTTCTTTTGGGCGTGGAAGCTGCAAAAGGCAGAGAGTCCACAGCCGTTATTCTTTACTTCAAGATGCCCGGGCTGTGGTGCCGTTCCCCGGCACGCCAGCGCTCCACCACCGCCTGGTACTGCTCTCGTGCCCGGGCCACAGCCGTGTCCCAGGAGAGGTAGAGGCTGTCCATAGCCCGGCGGCCCAGTTCCCGGACCGGGGCCGGGTCGCGGCAGACCGCCAGCACCTCCTGGGCCAGGGCGGCGCTGTCCT
>CALWOS010000017.1 GCA_944383185.1 uncultured Oscillospiraceae bacterium | reverse complement strand
CACCAGCCCCGCGCCGATCAGGAACCCCGTTGGAATGGCAGCAGGCGGCTCCTCTCCGGCGGCCTCCAGGAGGGCGCCGGTCCACTGGGCCTGGGCGGTCCGGGCGGCGTACTCCCGCAGGTCGCCCTGGAACTGATCTGGGGCGACCTGGGTCAGATACAGCGTGTAGGCGGTTTCCGTCCCATCCTCTCCGCTGGAGAAGAGGACCACCGGCTCCCCGGCCATATGGGCATAGCGATCCCCGCTCTCGCAGCCGGAGATCAGGTCCACCTGCTGGTTCTCCGCCAGCTCCTCCCGGCGGTCCTCCGCTCTCGGCTGGAAATAGCGCAGGTCATAGCCGTATTCCTCCGCAAACCCCGCCAGGAACTCCGGGACTGCCCCCTGGTAACTCTCGCTCTCCGGGTCGTAATATTCGATTGGATAGAGGTCCGGATTCCCGGCCACATAGATGATCGCCCCGTCCATCAGCAAGATCCTTTCCTGGTCACTGGAACAGCGTCAGGCTCCCCTTGGGCGCCGCCTCGTATAGTTCCTCTGTCTCCCGCTCCATCTTCTCCGCCTGCTGCTCCAGGCCCTCCATGGCCGCCCGGACCGCTTTCCGGAGGTCTGCCGCCTTCTCCCGGTAGCGGGTCAGCTCCGCCAGATCCTGTTCCAGGGCCTGCCGGAGCTTCTCCCGGGCGGACTCCTCCTGGGCGCGGGTCTCCGCCTTCAGCGCCTCCGCGCTGGCCCGGGCGTCCAAAATGGCCTGGGATATCTGATCCTGCTGCTCCCGCAGGCGGGCCAGTTCCTCCTTCAGCGTGCGGTTTTCCTGCTCCAGCTCCCGGATTCTGGCCTGGGCCTGCCGGTCCGTCCGCTCCAGCTGGGCGTCCTTCTCCGCCAGCTTCTGGGTGAAAATCTCCTCCTGCTGGGTGATGTACTGGAACACCGCGTCCTTCTGATAGCCCCAAAAGCCCTTTTTCAATTCCTCCAGCCGCATCGTATTGGCACCTCCATCTTATTTGATCTGGATTTTCTGACGCTCGATATGTCCCCAGGTGTGCTTTTTCTTCCGGTAGCCGATGAGGGCGGTCATCCGCACCCAGGCCATGACAAACCGCAGGCAGGACACCTCCACCACGCACAGCCCCACCGCCTTGAGCATATCCGAGGGATAGATCTTCAGGTCGATGGTGTGGATGCGGGCGAAGAAGGCCGTCAGGGACAGCAGGGCGGTGTAGACCACATAGATCCCGAAGAAGAGGATCATAAAGGGAATATTGATCAGATCCACCGCAAAGGCCAGCAGGGTGGTGAGCACGCCGAACACTTCAATATAGGGGGAAAACAGCTCATAGAGCAGGAAGTAGAAGTAGGAGATGAAGCTCACCGCCCCGTACTTGGGGTTGGCCAGGATGTTCTTGTACTTGGTCATGCTCTGGAACAGCCCGATGTGCCACCGCCTCCGCTGACGGCACAGGTCTCCCATCCGCTCCGGCACCTGGGTCCAGCACACCGCGTCGCTGACATAGCGGATGCGGTAGGGCCGCCCATTCTCCCTGCAGTACACATGGAGTTTCACCGCCAGCTCCATGTCCTCGCCCATGGTGGTGCTGTCGTAGCCTCCGGCGGCGATGACCACACTCTTGAGGAACAGGCCGAAGGCCCCAGAGATGATGATATTCCCGTTGAACCGGTCAAAGAGGATCCGGGAGGCCAGGAAGGAGCGGTCATACTCCAGCACCTGCATACAGGCCAGGAGCTTGCGGGGCATCCGGTAGCGGACCACCCGGCCGTTCTCGATCTCCGCGCCGTTGCAGGGCCGCACGGTGCCGCCCACCGCAACCACGCTGGAGTCCTCCAGCACAGGGCGGACGATCTTCTCCAAAGAGTCGTGCTGGAGCACGGAGTCCGCGTCCAGGCAGAGGAAGTAGGGGTAGCTGGCCACATTGATCCCCATATTCAGGGCGTCCGCCTTGCCGCCGTTTTTCTTCCGCACCAGGGTGATGGGCACCTTGTAGGCCCGGGTCTCGTAGATCTCCTCCTCCGGCTGGCAGGGGATGCGCCGCTGGATGGGCCGCTCGATCTTCCACATGTGAAAGGCGTCCCGCAGCACCTGGGTGGTGTTGTCGGTGGAGCCGTCATCCACCACCACGATCTCATAGAGCTTGTAGTCCAGGGCCAGCAGGGAACGGACGGTGGCCTCGATGGTCACCTCCTCGTTGTGGGCGGGCACCAGGACGGAAACCGGCACATAGTAGTCGTTGGACAGCTCATTCTTCAGCCGGTTGCGCCGCTTGGCGGCGTAAAGGTCTGAGGAACCCACGGTGACCGAGAGGAAGAGGAAGCTGGAGTAGAGGATCATATACAGAATGAAAAAAGCCTCCACGCAGAGTAGGAAGATCTGAATAAAATCTCTCATACGCCTGCCAATTCCTCCTCTCTGTGTTGCTCTTCGACCGCGGAGGCGGCCTGCTCCGCCGCCTCCTGCTCCAGCCGCTTCGCCTTCAGGCGGTAGGTCAGCATCTCCCGGGCGTAGCGGTCGTCGCCGCCCAGCACCTTCAGCATCTCCTCATAGGTTAGGCCATGGGCCTCCAGGCTGGAGGCGGCGTTGCTGCGGATGTACCAGTTGGAGCTGTTCATGGCCCGCAGCAGCGCGCTCACCACATCCTGCCCATCGTACCGGGCCAGCGCCGTGGCGCTGATGGCCGCGTACTCCCAGCGGGTGGAGTCGCTGTCGTTCAGGAAGTCCAGCAGGACCGGCCGGGCCGGGGCGTAGTGGTATTTCCCAAAATACCGGATTGCCGCCAGACGCAGCTCCTTGTCCCGGCGGAGATCCTTCAGGATCTCCAGCATCCGGCCGCAATAGCCGCCGCTCTGGAAGCGTATGTAGTCCAGCACCGAGCGCTGGATGGGAAGGGCGAAGCGATCCAGCCGCGCCCAGAGGAGGCCGATCAGCGCGTCCGCGTCCCCTGTGTAGGAGAGGAGCGCCTCTGTGACCACCTTCCCGTGGAGCTGGCTCTCCTGCCCATTGCCCAGCTCCACGAGGGCGTCCATCAGGATGGAGGGGCTTCCGAAACTGCATAATGCCTTCAAAGCGTTGATCTTGCAGTACAGGCTGTCCTTCTTCAGATAGGAGAGGACGATCTGCTGAAACTGGTCCATCTCCATGTGCCTGCGGAATTTGTGCTTGGCCAGAAAATAGCAGTAGTAGGCCGCCTGGGTGCTCTCCCGCTTCCAATAGACCGTGGCCAACTGGAGGAACACCGGCTGGAGCTGATGGATATAGGCTTCATACACCGCGCTTTCTTGATCCAGTTCTTCCATGAGCTGGTCAAAGGCCAGAAGCTCGTTGATGCGAGACAGGCGGCGGCGCATCCAGGTCAGGTGACTGACCTGGATCGGATGGGATATCCCATCCGAGGCTTCTCTGATCTCCGCCAGCTGCTTTTCCACCTGACGGCGGAGCCTGCCCGTCCGCCGCTCCATCCGCCGGTCATCCGAGCGCAGGTGCAGGCCGTAGAGCAGATTGAACACCAGCATACTGGCACAGACCAGCCCGTAGCCGTACAGCAGTACCTCCGCGCCCACAGCGCGCACCTCCTTCCAGGGCCGTCAGCCGGATCAGCCGTCCAGCGCCGCCCAGTAGTCTTGCAAAATGTAGTAGGACTCCTTCAGCCGCTCGTGGTAAGTGACTGTCTTGCCCCAGCCCTCCAGCGGGAAGGCCGCCATGGGGATGCGATACTCTGTATCGTCCCCTACAGCCATGCCCACATACATCTCGTCGATGTGGATATATTCCACGCCATAGTTCTCGTAATAGTCGTCGTGGATCATCATCTCCGAGGGATTGGCGAAGTTCAGCAGCTGCCAGGGGATGCGGATCTCTACGCCGTCCTCTGTGAACATGTAGTCCGCCAGGGAGTCGAAGTCCTCCGCCTCCGGGTTGGCGTTGCCGTAGCGGAGCAGGCCGGTCTCGTAGGTCTCGTAGTTCTCCTTCAGGCCGCGTCCGCCCCCCTCCGGCAGGAACTGCAGCACCAGGTCGATCTCCTTGAACACCGGCGTATCGGCGTCTACCTCGTTGACATAGGCGTCCACCATCTCCGTATCCTTGAGGAACATGGCCCGCATTACCTCATATCGTTCCTGGACCACCACCCGGCTGCCGTCCGTGCCCTCGATGCGGATGACAAAATCACAGGGGCGTTCAAAGGTCAGGTCATAGTTCTCACAGTAGGTGCTGCCGGTCTTGGGGGTGGTGTCGATGGGGATGTAGAGGGTCTCCGCCTCCGGGTCAAAGCCTTGGGCGTAAAAGTAAATGAATTTCTCGTCGTACTTCATGGACAGGGTGCCCTGTTCCGTCTCCAGCACCACATCCTCCTGCGTCCACTCCGAGGGATCCCCGTCCACGTAGCACACGCTCTCCTCCTCCCCGGGGTCGAAGGTGAGCAGGCCGAAGTACTGCTCGTTGGTCTGGTAGTCGCTCCAGTAGGGGGTGTTGTCCAGGTCCACATAAGCCATGGTGTTCCAGGTGCGCTTGAACCACTCGTCCTGCCAGGTAAACACGCAGCTGCCCGCGCTGCCGGCGGCCATGATGTCCTCATAGCAGTCGATGAGGGCCTGGCCCTGCTCCTGCTCGGTCATGTGCCCCTGGTTGCGGCTGGTGTTGGCGTCCCGCTGGGCCATGCCCCGGCCGGTGGACACGCCGTATTCAGAGATGACCACAGGGATCGTGTGGTAGTCGTTGAGCAGTTTCAGGTATGTATAATAGGTATTAACATTCCCATCCTGGTCCAGAAAGTCTGTGACCTCAACGCCGCCCAATGCCTCCAGGATGGGCACACCTTTGATGGGGGCATAGTACTCCTCCTGAAGCTCGCTGCCCGTGGGGGTGATGAGGTAATTCAGGTAGTCCGGATAATAGGGATACACATGGTAGGAGGCGAAATAGCCGGAGAGGAAAGCATCGGTGGTCCGGATATGCTCTGCATCCACCGTGGCGCATTTCAGAAAGTGGTCAGAGATATCCGGGGTGTAGCTGAAGGGGTCCGTGGTGGGCCAGTTGGAGAAGGCCACCAGCCGCTGCTGCCGGTAGCGGCTGGTCTCATACTCGATGATGCTGTCCCCCACCTGGGCCAGCATGGCCTCGAAGGGGGTGGCGTCGGCGGTGGTGACCATGTAGGTGCCCTGGTAGGAGTTCCGCTCCGGGTACTTATTGTCGGTGTAGGCCACTGTCACGTCCTCCCACTCCACCCCCAGGATGTAGCCGATGACCCAGGGGGACACGTCCTTCCGGTAGCTGCCGGAGCCCAAGCCCCGGCCCAGCACCAGGCTGCGCTTCCCGTGGAGGATGTCCACCAGGGTCTGGCTGTCCTCCAGCAGGGCCTGGAGGAAGTCGTCGTCATAGGCGTCCCGGTGGGAGAACTGCACATAGTCGTTGACCCACACCCCGTGGATGAGCCACAGGGGTTCTTCCCCGGCCTCCTCCCGGGCGGTGTTGTACGCATAGAACGCATTGTAGAAGTCGTCCTGGAGGATGGTGTACACCCGGATGGTGTTGGCCCCCAGCTCCTGGATATAGGCAAACCACCGCAGGTAGGTCTCCTCGTCGATGGCGTAGTCGGTGGCCCACTCCCCGGGGATGCCCACGCCCAGGTTGACCCCCCGGATCTCAAAAGGCTCATACACCCCGTCCCGCTCCATATAGATAGTGTCCTCGTCGGTCTTCATGAAGGTGGTCACTGGCTCATCAGAGTGCACGGCCACATAGAAGCCCATGTGATAATAGGCATAGTACCCGACAAACAGGAGTCCTACCACGATGCAGGCCGCCAGAATAAATTTTTTCACCGTGATCCTCCTTGTTTGCTTTAATGGTTATATTTTTTCACGGCGGAGGGGTGCCCGTACTGCTGCACCACCTCGATATATTGGTCCATCCAGGCGCCCCGTTCCCGGATAAAATCCTTCATGTCCTCCACCGCGTCCTCAAAACTGTCCGGGTTGCGGGATTCCGGCTCCAGGGGGAGATATTCTTCAAAGATATAGCCCCAGACCTGAAAATTCCGGTCAATGGCCGGGCCGAGGTAGGCGATGATCCCATCGATATAGTCCATCAGGTATGCCTCGCTGAGGAAACTCTCCCGCCACATGCGGTAGCGGTCAACGATCCGCCGGTCGTAGTCCTCATCCCGGGTGAGCATCTTCTGCCAGGGCGTGTTCTGGGTCTGGAAGCTGATGGCGGTGGTATCCTCCTGATAATTGTTGCAGGCGCTGTTGAAATCCCATATGACCATCCGGTATTTCCCGCCGATGTCCTTGTAGAGGTAGGTGGACAGATAGCCGGCGTCATAGTTCTGGGTAAATTCGTTGATGATGAAATAGTCCACAAAGGAATCCACATCAATATAATTCTGATAGCCATAGTCATAGGTATTGTAGTCAAAGGAATAGAGCGCCTTTTCAAAGTCGGAAAATTCCTGTTCAATGGCGTCCACCATCTCCTGGGTCAACGCCCCGGATTTGGGGTATTGGATGTTCACGCAGTGGTTGTAGTTCCTGTCAAACAGATAGGCATAGTAAGTAAAATTGACCAGGTTCTTCTTCTCGTTTTCGCTGCCCCGGTCCAGCCGCAGCACATAGCCGGTGGAGGTGGTGTTGTCCACCGGCTCGGACACGTTCACCCGGCAGTCCACGCCGTTGGTGATGGTCTCCACCATCACATAGAGGCCCTGGTACTCCCCGTTGAGGATGACCTCGCAGAAGCGGACATTGGGGGCGTAGTCCATCATCTCTCCGGCGATGTTGTACCACATGTAGTTGCGCATCAGGGTCTTGTCCAGGTAGGGACCGTAGAGGGCCCACTCATAGTGGGCGTCCATCCCCATAACCTCGTGGTCCTCATACTCCCCCTTTTCATCCGTGAAGCGGAGAAGATAGCTTTTTTTGTCGAAATAGCGGGAGGAGTTGCCCCGGATACGGATCAGGGTGTCGGTCTCCAGGTCCGGCTGGTCAGAGGGGTGGTGGTTGCGGGTCCCGTCATCCATGACGCAGATGCGCGCCGGCAGCATGTCCGCCCCCGCCGCCGTGGTGGTGAAGCTCGTCCCCGCCGCGTCGTAGTGGTCATTCAACGGCTCCCCTGGGATGGCCTCTCCCCCGGTGTCAATGATCACCAGGGGCAGGTGGGTGCACAGCTCCGTGCCGTCGCAGTCGCAGCCCGCGTCCGGGCCCCGGGCCTCCCGGTGCTGGTGATACCGGTAGGGCCCCTCCTCCGCCTCCACGGCGGAGGCCAGGAGGGCGCACACCAGCACCAGGGCCAGCGCCCCGATGCCGAACAGTTTGTACTTCACCCTGCATGCCCTCCTTCCCGGCAGCCGGTCAGCCGCTGATCTCGTCGTTCTGCATGACGAGGTTGAAATACTCGATGCCGCCGATCTCGTAGACCGCGTCGGTGATGCTCTTGCCCGCGGCCATCTCGCTGACGGGCTTGCGCAGATACTTGCCGTTGAGCTCGTAGATGTACTCCGTGCTCTCCTCCGTGGTGTTCTTGGCCCGGAGGATGGCCTTGCGGTTATAGTACTGGAAGATCAGGGACTCCACCTTCTGCTCGTTGACCCGGGCGGTCCGCAGGATCAGCAGGGCCCGGTTGTCGGTGCGGTGCCGGCCGAATACCAGCAGTACCACGAACACCACCGCGCTGCCCGCGGCGGCCACCAGGTAATCTCCGGAGCCGCAGCAGATGCCCACCACGATGGCCCAGAAGATGTAGATGGTGTCCCGGGAGTCCTTGATGGCCGTGCGGAACCGGACGATGGACAGCGCGCCCACCATGCCCAGGGACAAGGCGATGTTGTTGCCGATGACGATCATCACTGTGGTGGTGATGACCGTCAGGGCCACCAGGGAGACATTGAATTTGGCACTGTAGATGCTGCCGCTGTGGCTGAGGCGGTAGGACAGAAACAGGAATGCCGCGATCACCGCCGACACCACCAGCCGCAGCAGGATGGTCTCGGCAGACAGCTCGCCGCCGCTGGTCTCCAGCAGCTGAAACAGATACTCTCTCATTGTGGATGTTCTCCTTCTCCTCTTGAATTAACCCTGCAGGCTCAGGGATACGCTCCGGGCCAGGCAGTATTTGCTCACCGACAGTTCCGAGCGCTCTACCAGATCCAGCAGGTCCTTGATATAACTGAGCAGGAAACCGTTGTACTTGACCTCCAGCACCATTTGGAAGGGGTCCATGACTGCGTACATGGGCAGCCGCTCCGAGAACACATCGAAGCAGGACTCTGTGGCGATGATCCGGCTGTCCAGGGTGACGCGGATATGGTTCTCCCGGGCCACGAATGCCTGCCGGCGGTATTCCACGATGGTCTTAGGCCGGTAGCACCTGCAGTGCATCAGGCCGTAGCACTCCGCCGCGAAGGGATCCTCGTAATTCTGGAGGGGCCGGTAATCCCCCCGGCACAGCCGCTGGGCATCCTCCCGGCCAAGGCGCAGGGACCGCTTGCGCTGGTAGGGGCCCTCCTTTTGCTTCATCTCCAGCATGGCGAAGTCCGACCGGGGGCTGTAGGTCCGCAGGCGGATCTTCCGCCGCAGCTCCAGACCGTCGATCTTGTCCTGGAAGTCCTGGTCGTCCGGCGTGTCGAAGTATAGGGAGCGGATGGTATATCCCTGGGCGCCGTTGTGGGCGTCGGCGTGCATGACGGCCCCCAGCCGTTCCCCCAGGACCACACCGTCGGCCAGATTGATGGCGTATTTCTTCTCCTGCCGCAAAACCTCGTTCATGATATCCCCCGGGCTCTTATGTAGTAGTAGTTTTCAATCGCCACATCAGCAAGGGTCAGCAAAAACATGGTATCATAGATTTTACTATGAACAAAGCCATTATGATTGCAGGCCGTCCGATTGTATAAAAAATGATCCATCTCCAGGTGACAGTGTCCCCCTTCAACAGACCGGTTGCGCTACTCGCTCCGCGGTATAAAAGCGCCCAAATAGATATACCGCATCATCGCATTCTATGATTCGTACCCAAAAGATACAGATTGTAAAAGACAAAATCACAATTATGATATTAAATCCGGTCAGGGTTGTCAAGAGGTTCCCTGCATAATTTCAGTAT
>CALWOS010000016.1 GCA_944383185.1 uncultured Oscillospiraceae bacterium | reverse complement strand
GTAGCGTCTGTTAGGTACTCCTCTTGGCATAGCAACGCACCCCACTTGTTATTCAGTATACCATGCTGTCTAACATATGGGGCGCCGTTCAATTTGGACGGCTGTTTTTGTATTAAAGATTGTTCCTTAATATGGTGCGCCTAAAGGGACTCGAACCCATACGCATCTCTGCACGAGAACCTAAATCTCGCATGTCTACCAATTCCATCACAGGCGCATGTTTCATCAAAAATGCAGGTAAGGATTTTGCTCCGGTACAGTATAGCACGGATGCGGAAGACGTGTCAATCCATGGCGGCATTTCCGGCCGGATCCTGGAAGAGCTGCCTGGGGAGAGACGGTTGACAAGTTTTGCCGGGGCGGTGTATGATAATAGACAACCGTACTTTTTGATTTCCCGCCCCGGGTACACCGGGGGCGGATTTTTTACAGCTGGGAGCTGTGACCTCCATGATCGCATCTGTTGTCAACGCTGCCCTGGTACTGCTGGGGAGTCTGGCGGGCCTGTTCTTCGGGAACAAGATCCAGGAAAAGTATACAACCGCCATAACCATGGCCTTGGGCCTCTGCGTGGGGATGATCGGCTTGACCTCCGTCATCGAAACCGAGGACACCCTCTGCGTCATCCTGTGCATGGTCATAGGAACCGTTGCCGGAGAGCTGCTGCGGCTCGAGGACCGGCTGGACCGCCTGGGCGAAACGCTGAAAAGCAAGCTCACAAAAGGCAGGGAGAACAGCCGCTTTACCGAGGGCTTCATGAGCGCCACCCTTCTTTTCTGCGTGGGCAGCATGGCGGTTATGGGTTCCATGGAAGCCGGCATCCACCATGACTATGCCATCCTCCTTTCCAAGAGCGTCATCGACTGCGTCGTTGCTGTTACCCTGGCCGCCTCTCTGGGGATGGGCGTGTGCTTTTCCGCAGCCAGCGTTCTGCTTTATCAAGGGGTGCTGACGCTGTTGTTCCTATGGGTGGGACCCTTCCTTCCGGACGCCGTCATCACGGAGATGTCCGCTGTGGGCGGGCTTCTGATCCTGGGGATTTCCATCAACATGCTGGGTTTGCTGGGGGAGCGGCGGGTCCCGGTGGGAAATATGCTCCCGGCGATTTTCCTGCCGGCGGCGTACCTGCCCCTGGCGGGTTGGCTGGCGGAGCTGATGTAAGCGGAAAGGGGCGTAAGGCGTGCGCCCGCGGCGCCCCGCGCGGCATGGACGGAATCCCCTCTGTGCCGGCAGGCCGGGCGGGGGGACAATTTGGTTCTTGATTTATTCATGCCGTCCGATTATAATACAAAAGTTATTGGCATTTTTTAATGCAAAGACAAAAGCTTTTGAGAGGGAAGAGAGGACAGACGCAATGGCGGACACGTTGCAAATTATGTTAACCATGATTGCCTATATGCTGGTGGTAATCGGTATAGGCATTGCCTTTGCCAAGCGGGCAAATCAAAGCTCAGAGGACTATTTTTTGGGCGGGCGCACTCTGGGGCCATGGGTCACCGCCATGAGCGCGGAGGCTTCGGACATGTCCGGCTGGCTGCTGATGGGACTCCCGGGCGTTGCCTACTGGTGCGGTGTGGCGGACGCGGCATGGACGGCCATCGGCCTGGCGGTTGGTACTTATGTAAACTGGCTTATCACCTCCCGCCGCCTGCGGCGCTACAGCGAAAAAGCCGGCAACGCCATCACGCTCCCGGAGTTTTTCTCCAACCGTTTTCACGAAGAGAACAAGGTGATCATGACCATCTCGGCCATTTTTATCCTGGTGTTTTTTACGGTGTATGCCGCAAGCTGCCTGGTCACCTGCGGCAAGCTGTTCTCCACCCTGTTTGGCTTTGACTATGTGCCTATGATGATCATCGGCGCCGTGTTTGTACTGCTGTACACCCTTATCGGCGGCTTTCTGGCGGAGAGCGCCTCGGACTTTATGCAGGCCGTGGTGATGATCTTTGCCCTGCTGGTCATTGTGGTAACATCCACGGTTGCGGCCGGCGGCCCGGGTGCCGTGCTGGAGAACATCCGAGAGATACCTGGTTTCCTGGAGTTTTTCAGCGCTGCCTCCCCGGTGACGGTGGACGGCGTGCAGCAGGCTGCGGGCAGCGTGCCCCAGTTCGCCGCGGCGGAGGGCTACGGCGTGCTGGATGTGCTCTCCCCGTTGGCCTGGGGCCTGGGATATTTCGGCATGCCCCAGGTTTTGCTGCGCTTTATGGCCATCCGCAGGGAGGATGAACTCACCCGCTCCCGGCGCATCGCCACGGTATGGGTGGTGATTTCTCTGGCGGTGGCGGTGCTCATCGGCCTCATTGGCAGGGCGCTGTACCCCACGGCCCTCACCACCGCTTCCGACGCGGAGAATGTATTCATACTCCTTTCCACCCGGCTGCTGCCCCCGGTGCTGGCGGGGCTGGTCATGGCGGGCATCCTGGCCGCCACCATCAGCTCTTCCGACTCGTATCTGCTCATCGCGGCGTCGGCCTTCGCCAAGAACATCTATCAGGGCCTTGTCCGCCGCGACGCCACGGACAAGCAGGTCCTCTGGATTTCCCGGGCCACGCTTCTGGCTATCGCCCTGGTGGCGGTTGTCATCGCTCTGGATGAAAACAGCGTGATTTTCACCATTGTGAGCTTTGCCTGGGCGGGCTTTGGCGCCACATTCGGGCCGCTGATGCTCTTCAGCCTGTTCTGGAAGCGCACAAACCGCGCCGGCGCCGTGGCGGGTATGCTGGGCGGCGGCGGCATGGTCTTTGTGTGGAACCTGCTGGTGCGGCCTTTGGGAGGCGCCTGGGACGTGTATGAGCTGCTGCCCGCCTTTGTGTTTTCCAGCTTGTGCATTGTGGTGGTCTCCCTCCTGACAGCGCCGCCCTCCGCGGAAATCTGCGAGGAATTTGAGGCTGTGGGCCGTTAACGATTCCATATACATATTGCTCTCCCCCGGGCACAGGAAGCGCCCGGGGGAGGTTTTTAAAAAAAGGCCTTGACAAATGGGAAATAACAGGTATAATAATTTTTGCTTGTCTCATGTAGCGGGATTGTGTAAGGGTAGCACAGCGGACTCTGACTCCGTATGTGAGGGTTCGAATCCTTCTCCCGCTGCCACGCCGCCGCGGACGGTATGCCGTTCGCGGCGGTTTTTTTGTAAGTCCGCATTTTCTCAGGGAAGCAAATGTTTTGCCCGGCGCAGCGGGCTGCGCCGGGCAAAACTGTGTACAGGGCTTAGTACTGTATGATCAGCGCGTCGATGCGCTGGAAATCGTTTTCGCTGATGGTGTAGTAACCGTCGTCGTCCTGGGTCACCTGGACGGAAATGGTCTGCGGCTCCAGATAGCCGATGCTGTCCAGCCGGGCGGATACCATGTCGATGATGGCCTGGGCCCACCAGGTCTCAAATTCCTCGTCCGTCATGTCGTCAAAATAGCCCTCGTCGATCTTGG
Source organism: uncultured Oscillospiraceae bacterium (assembly GCA_944383185.1). Taxonomy (GTDB): domain Bacteria; phylum Bacillota; class Clostridia; order Oscillospirales; family Oscillospiraceae; genus CALWOS01. The sequence continues at coordinate 19,725 of CALWOS010000016.1, read as the reverse complement.
CCTGGTAGTCGGCCTGAAAGGCGTCGGCGTCATTGTCCATGACCTGCTGCATAATGTCTATGGGATAGATGGTGACGCTCACCAGATAAGTATCCCCGGACTGGGTGGCCTCGCCCACTTCATATTTGGAATGGGAGTAGATTTCCCGGTAGAGGTCCTTGATCTGCTCCAGGGTGTCCGGAGGGCAGCTGTCCAGGACGATCTCGAAATAGCTGGCGAAATACTGTGCCTCTACCTCCAAGCCCTGCTCATAGGACTCTTCGGCCTCTTCCGGGTTGGAGATGGAGTCCAGGTACTCCTGAGATGGGCTGTCCAGATACAGCGTATCCAGATTCCCCTGGACCAGGAGCTGGGGATCCAGCCCGCCGCCGCAGGCGCACAGGAACGTCATGCCCAGCGCCAGGACCAGGACCAGTGCGGCCTTACAGAGAGCGCGTTGTCGTTTCATTTCTGATATCCTCCTCAATTTTTCCCGGGATGCGGCCCGTCCGGTGTTCCTGTCCGGAAGACGCCGCCTCTCAAGTCCATTGTATGGGCCAACAGGGGTGGTGTCAAGATGATTTCGCACGATGAGGAGGAATTTCACTCCGGCACTTGCAATCCCTAGGGAAAAGGGGTAAAATATCTGAGTTGTCTATGGAAAAATGATACACCCGCCGCGCATAGTATAGGTATCAGCAACTGTATTGTGTCCAAGGCGGAGGAGGGAATATGTCACAGGCCAAAAACCAAAATTACCTCCACGGCGCAGCCATCCTGGCGGCGGGCGTGGTGATCATGAAGATCCTGGGCGCCATTTACAAAATACCCCTGCAGAATCTCCTGGGAGACACGGGCTATGGCTACTTCTATGTGGCCTACAGCATCTATAACGTCTTTCTCACCATTTCCAGCGCGGGCCTTCCCGTGGCTCTGTCCCGGATGATCTCCCAGGCCAATACCCTGAACCGCCCGGCCCAGGTGCGCCGGGTATTCCGGGTGGCGCTGGGTACGTTTTTTGTCATCGGCTTTGCCTGCTCCCTGGCGATGTTCCTGTTTCCCACGGAGCTGGCGGTGATGATGAACAGCCCCCGGGCCAGCCAGAGCATCCTGGCCCTGAGCCCGGCGGTAGTGCTGGTGTGTCTCACCTCGGCCTACCGGGGCTTTGTCCAGGGCCATGGGAATATGATCCCCACCACGGTGGGCCAGGTGCTGGAGGTGCTGCTCAAGGTCATCGTGGGCGTTGCCCTGGCCTACTTCCTGGTCTCCGGCGGGAAAAGCCTCCCCATCAGCGCCGCCGGCGCGGTCTTCGGCACCACGGCGGGTTCCCTGGCGGCTCTGGTCTATATGTATGTCAGCTGCCGCCGGAACTATAAAAATGAAGTCCGGGGCGTAGGCGCCCAGGATACCCCCGACAGCGTGGGACAGATCGTCAAGACCCTGCTGCGCATCGGCATCCCCATCACCCTGGGCCTTTCCGTGTCCAGCCTGGTGTCCCTTCTGGACAACAAACTGGTGCTCTATCAGCTCAAGGAGACGCTGCACTACTCCGAGGCCCTGGCCGACGAGCTTTACGGCTCCTACAGCGGGGTGCAGACCCTCTTCAATCTCCCAGCGGCCTTTGTCACGCCCCTGACCATCAGCGTGGTCCCGGCGGTGGCGGCGGCCCTGGCCCGGCGGGACAGCCGGGAGGCGGGGAAGGTGGCGGCCTCCGCCCTGCGGGTCACGGCCCTCCTGGCCCTGCCCATGGGCATCGGCCTTTCGGTACTCAGCGAGCCTATCGTCCGGGTGGTCTATCCCTCTACCAATGCGGTGGGCGGGCCGCTGCTGTGCTCTCTGGGCATCGCCAGCATCTTTGTGTGTATTACCCTTATTACCAACGCGTTGCTCCAGGCCAACGGCAACGAAAAACTTCCTATGCTGTCCATGGTGGTGGGCGGTTTGGTGAAAGTAGCCGTGAACTGGATCCTGGTGGGGAACCCGGAGGTGAACATCCATGGCGCGCCCATCGGCACCATCTGCTGCTACGGCGCCATCTGCGTGATGAACCTCTTTTTCCTGCGCCGGCACATGGCCCATCCCCCGGCGATCCTGCCCAGCCTGGTCCGTCCCTTCTTCAGCGCGGCGATTATGGGCGCCGCGGCCTGGGGGGTGTACGGCCTGGCCAGACAGGTGACGGCGTCCATGAGCAGCGCCTGGCTGGGCACTGCCCTTGCCATGTGCGCGGCTATGGCCGTGGCGGTGGTGCTCTATGTGGCGCTGGTCATCCTGACCCGGGCCATCACCCTGGAAGATATGCGGCTCATCCCCAAGGGAGAGAAGCTGGCCCGGCTTTTGCGTATCCGCTGAGAGGCGGGGAGGTAAAATCCGGCAAACCCAAGATAATACTTGAAAATCAGGTGACTATATGGTAAATTTTGAATATAAAAATCAAAATGCCCGATATGATGTACAGGATTTTTCCCGTATCATTGCGATCCTCCGGGGGGAGGGGGGCTGCCCCTGGGACCGGGAGCAGACCCATGAGAGCCTCCGGCGAAACCTGCTGGAAGAGGCCTACGAGGTCTGCGAGGCCATTGACGAGGGCAGCGTGCCCAACCTCTGGGAGGAACTGGGGGATCTGCTCATGCAGGTGATCTTCCACGCCGCCATTGAGGAGGAAAATGGGAACTTCGACCTTACGGACGTGTGCGACGGCGCCTGCCGCAAGCTCATTTACCGCCATCCCCACGTCTTTTCCGATGTAAAAGTCTCCGGCACCGGCGAGGTTTTGGAAAACTGGGAGGCCCTCAAGCGCAAGGAGAAGTCCCAGACCACCGTGACCAGCGCCCTGGACGGCGTTGCCCGGAGCCTGCCGGGCCTGTGGCGGGCGGAGAAGATCCAGAACAAGGCCAAAAAATGCGGCTTCGACTGGCCCAGCGTGGACGGCGCCATGGGCAAGCTCCGGGAAGAGGTGGACGAGCTTCAGGCTGGCCTGGACGCCCGGGACGGCGAGAATATCGCTGAGGAATTGGGCGACGTGCTTTTTTCCGCGGTGAATGTGGCCCGCTTTGCCGGAGTGGATCCGGAAGCGGCGCTCCACCAGGCCTGTGAGAAATTCATCCGTCGTTTCCGCTTCATGGAGGAGGCTGTGTCTGCCGCTGGACGGGACCTGGAGCATATGTCCCTGGAAGAAATGGAACACTATTATCAGCAGGCCCGCCAGGAACTGGAAGGCAAGGAACCACAGGTAACACAGCGCGGCGCGGTCTGCAGTCCGCCTGTGCCCGAATACTGATCCCCGATCCCTAGTTTTGCAGCAAATCAATTCATTCAGGAGGTATACACATGAATAAAGCAGAACTTATCGCGGCGGTCGCCGAGAAAACCGGCTTTTCCAAAAAAGATGGAGAGAAGGTTGTGAACGCCACCCTCGAGGCCATTACCCAGGCTCTGGCCCAGGGAGAGAAAGTCCAGCTGGTGGGCTTCGGCGTATATGAGGTGAAGAAGCGGGGTGCCCGCATCGGCCGCAACCCCAAAACCAAGGAAGAGATCCAGATTCCCGCCTCCAGCGTGCCTGTGTTCAAGGCCGGTAAAGCGCTGAAAGAAGCGGTAGACAACCAATAAGCCGAAAGAGCATTTTTGGCGGAAGGCGGCGCGGCACGTATGAAGCTGCGCCGCCTTCCCGCGTATTTTGAGAAAGGAGGGAGGACAATGCGGCTGGACAAGTATCTGAAGGTCTCCCGGCTCATCAAGCGCCGCACCGTGGCCAACGAGGCCTGCGACGCCGGGCGTGTCACCGCCAACGGCCGGCCGGTCAAGGCCTCCTATGAGGTGAAACCCGGGGATGTCCTGGAACTGGCCCTGGGCGCCCGGAACATCCGGGTGGAGGTGTTGGCAGTGAGCGAGGCCGTGACAAAATCCGACGCTCCGGCCCTGTACCGGGAACTCACCTGAGCTGCAAGCAACGGCGGCCCCGTCCGGGCCGCCGTTTTTTGTCAGAAACCTTTTGTCAATAGTAAATTTTGTCGGGATATTCCAAATTTTGGCAAAATAAAAATGTTGTTATGTAAACATTATATTCATTTGACAGGGATGGAGTGAAAAGCACGCCTGTGGAAAAACCTGTGGAAACTGTGCAAAACCCTGAAAGACCGCTATTTTCAGAAATGAAAAAGTCCGGTAAGATGCATGTAAAATGAATAAGGAATTATGCCGGGAAAACTTGAGAATTATGTGTTGCAAATTTTGAAAGATGGGAACTTTCTCTTGACATGCCCGGGCGCCCCGGAGACAGCTCGGGCATATTTGTCCCCCTGCCGCCATAACAATGAGCAAGAGACTGCTTGGGAGGGAAGGACACCATGAAAAAGGTCCTGATATTTCTTATCTGCATCCTGCTGTTGGGGACACCGGCCTGGGGGGCGGAGGCCCTGCCGGAGACGGCGGCGGAGCTGGACGCCCACGCCGCCGTGCTCATGGACGTGGATACGGGTACGGTCCTCTATGAGAAAAACGCTCTGGAGGAACTGCCTCCCGCCAGCGTCACCAAGGTCATGACCATGCTCCTGGTGGCGGAGGCCGTGGACAGCGGGCAGATTGCCCTGACGGACACAGTAACCGCCTCCGCTCGGGCCAGCTCTATGGGCGGCAGCGAGATCTGGCTGGAAGAAGGAGAGCAGTTTTCTGTGGAGGAGATGTTCAAGTGCGTGGCGGTGGTCTCCGCCAACGACTGCGCCGTGGCTCTGGCGGAATATCTGTGCGGCAGCGAGGCCGCGTTTGTGGAGCGCATGAACGCCCGGGCAAAGGAGCTGGGCCTTACACACACCAATTTCAACAACTGTACGGGACTTTTTGAGGATGACGGCCACTACACCTGCGCCTATGATCTGGCGGTTATTTCCCGGGAACTGCTGCTCCACCACAGCTGGGTCACAGAGTATACCACCATCTGGATGGACACCATCCGGGACGGGGAGTTCGGTCTGAGCAACACCAACAAGCTCCTGCGGAGCTATGACGGGCTCACCGGGCTCAAGACCGGCTACACCAGCACGGCGGGGCACTGTCTGGCCGCCTCGGCGGAGCGGGACGGGGTGGCCTTCGTGGCGGTGGTCCTGGGAGGAAGCACCAGCGCCGCCCGCTTCCAGGACTGCCGGACGCTCCTGGATCTGGCCTATGCAAGTTTCACCACCGTGCCCCTGGCGCCGCCGGAGGCCTTGGCCCCCATCGCGCTGCATCTGGGCACGGCGGACAGCGTCCAGCCCATGCCGCCCCAGGGAAAGGCCCTGATCTCCCGGTCCGCGGCGGGGGAGGTATCCTATGAGGTGGTGCTGCCGGAAAGCCTCCGGGCCCCGGTGGCCCAGGGGGAAACCCTGGGGAAGGTGGTGCTCACCGCCGGGGGTGAAGTGGTGGCAGAGGCGCCCCTGGTGGCGGCAGAGGGGGTGGAGGCCCTGGGGCCCGGCGGACTGCTGCTGTGGCTGTGCCGGCTGTTTCTGGGCTACGCCGCCTGAGAAGCCGGAAATTTCCCACAGTTTTTTTGGGAAATACGGATTTACAGTTGTCTTTCCCATCCGGTTGGTATAAAATAAAAAACAACACCGACTTTCGGGAGGGTGATACCAATGGTCAAGGTAGATCTGTCGGGTGCCCAGGAATTTTTTGAGCTGGGCGGCCCGCAGTACGCGAAAGCTGCCCAGGCACACAGGACTTTGGCGGACGGCACGGGTGCCGGCGGGGAGTTCACCGGCTGGCTGCGCCTGCCGGAGCGGATGCTTCAAAAAGAACTCAAGCCCATCCAGACCGCCGCAGCCCGCATCCGGGATCAGGCGGAAGTCCTTGTAGTCATCGGCATAGGCGGCTCCTATCTGGGGGCGCGGGCGGCGGTGGAGCTGCTCCACCGCTCCTGCAAGGGCGGCCCGGAAGTAATTTTCCTGGGCAACGGCCTCTCGCCCGACGCCTTCACCGACGCACTGGAGCGCCTGGGCGAGCGGGATTTTGCCATCAACGTCATCTCCAAATCCGGCACCACTTTGGAGCCGGCCCTGGCTTTCCGCCTCCTCAAGCAGCTGGCGGAGAAAAAATACGGCGCCGCGGCCCGGAAACGTATATACGCCACCACGGACGCCAACAAGGGCGCCCTGCGCGCCCTGGCGGAACAGGAGGGCTACGAGCGCTTTGTGGTGCCGGACGACGTGGGCGGGCGCTACAGCGTCCTGTCCGCCGTGGGCATGCTGCCCATCTGCGCCGCGGGCATTGACGGGCGGCGCGTCCTGGAGGCGGCTGTGAGCGAGATGCGGGAGCTGGACCGCCGTTCCCCCGACAATCCTGCCTGGCAGTACGCCGCGGCGCGGCAGCACCTCTACCGCCTGGGGAAAACTGTGGAGGTCCTGGCCTGCTATGAGCCTGGCTTCCGCTTTATGGCGGAGTGGTGGAAGCAGCTCTATGGCGAGAGCGAGGGCAAAAACGGTATCGGTATTTTCCCGGCCTCCGTGGAATACACCGCCGACCTCCACTCCATGGGCCAGTACATCCAGGATGGCCCCCGGAACCTGATGGAAACGGTGGTCCATTTCCAGAACAGCGCCAGCACAGTGCCCGTGCCCTTTGCCATGGGCGATCCGGACGGGCTCAACTACTTGGCGGGGAAGGATCTGGGGGAAATCTGCCGTTCCGCCGCCAAGGCGGTGAAGGCGGCTCACATCTCCGGCGGCGTGCCCAACATCGAGGTGAGCGTCCCGGCGGTGAATGAGGAAGGCTTTGCCGCTCTGGTCTGCTTTTTTGAAATGGCCTGCGGCATCTCCGGTTATATCTCCGGGGTGAACCCTTTTGACCAACCCGGCGTGGAGGCCTACAAGAAAAATATGTTCCGGCTCCTGGGCAAGCCCGGCTGCTGAGAAAGCAAATTTTACGGAAATTTCATCTTTCGCGAAGATTAAGATTGCAGTCCCACCAGAAAAATGGTATGATGCACTTGAACCCCCAAGCCATCATGCCATTTTTCATTTTCTATAAATATTTTAACGTAAAGGAGCGTGGTTCTTTTGGTGAAACTCATCATGGGCCCGAAGGGCACCGGAAAGACGAAAACTCTGGTGGACCTGGTCCGGAAAGCGGTGGACGAGGAGAACGGCGATGTAATCTGCATTGAGAAGGACAAAAACCTGACGTATGACATCCCCTACACCTGCCGGCTGATCCATGCCGGGGAATATGGCATCACCACCAATGACCTGCTCAAGGGCTTCCTCAGCGGCCTTCACGCGGGCAATTACGACATCACCCACATTTTTGTGGATAACTTCTATAAAATGCTCAGCGATACCAGCGACGATGCAGTGACCAAGCTTCTGGACTGGATGGCGGATTTCAGCCAGAGGGAGAATGTGAAGTTTACCATCAGCGCCACGGCTGATCCCGCCCAGCGCAGCGACGGCATCAAGAAATATTTCTAAGTAACGCGCGCCCGCTCTGTGAGACAGAGCGGACACGAGGGAAGAACCCACAATATTGGGGGTAGGAAAGGAAGCTTTCCCACTTCCGGCAGGAAACCCGGCTGCGCATCCAACAGCGCCGGGTTTCTGTCTTGCGTGCCGGGCTGCGGCGGCAGGGACGTCCAGCAGAGGAACGGAGAAGAACGGAGCGGTATGAAACCCGAAAGATGAGAAAGAGGGAGGGTACTATGAAACTCACGGAACAGGAAAAAAAGCAGCTGAAGGGCCGGGGCTATATCATGACCCGGGACAATGAGCATTTCATTGCCCGCGTCATCACGGTGGACGGCGTCCTCAACGACGAAGAACTCAAGGTCCTGGCGGAGGCTGCCCGGAAATTCGGGGACGGCCGCGTGGCCATGACTTCCCGCATGACTGTGGAGGTGCAGGGCCTGACGCTGGAGAATATCGAGCCCTTCAACGCGTACATCGCCCAGGCGGGGCTCTATACCGGCGGCACGGGCAACCGGGTCCGGCCCATTGTGCCCTGCAAAGGCACGGTGTGTGTCCACGGCCTTATCGACACCCAGGGCCTGGCCCGGGAGCTCCACGAGATCTTCTACAAGGGCTGGTATGATGTGAAGCTGCCCCACAAGTTCAAGATCGGCATCGGCGGCTGTCCCAACAACTGCATCAAGCCCGCCCTCAATGACTTCGGCATCATGGGTCAGCGGGTTCCCGCCTACGATCCCCAGGACTGCCACGCCTGCAAAAAGTGCGGCGTGGTGGAGAAATGTCCCATCCACGCGGCCAGCCTGGATGAAAACGGCGTCATGCACATGGACCGGGACGCCTGCAACAACTGCGGCAAGTGCGTGGACAACTGCCACCGCCATATCGTCCACGAGGAACGGGTGGGCTACAAGATCATGGTGGGCGGCATCTGGGGAAAGCGCCAGCGCCTGGCCACTGGTATCGACGGGATTTACACCAAGGATGAGGTTATCGAGATGCTGGAGCGGAGCCTGCTGTTGTACCGGGAGCAGGGAAAAACCGGCGAGCGCTTCGGCCTTTACATCGAGCGTATCGGCGTGGACAACTTTGTCCGCCAACTGCTAGCCGGCGACGTCATGGCGCGAAAGGCGGAAATTCTCAGCGCCAACCTGCACGGATAACCGCCAAGATATGCGCAAAATCCAAAGACACCGCCGCGGCATGTTTTGCCGTGGCGGTGTCCTTGCTTATGCCGCGATGATTTCAGAGCCGGGTGCAGAAATCTTTCATGGTCTCGGAGATCTTGAGCTGCTGGGGGCAGACCGCTTCGCAGCTCCGGCAACCGATACAGGCACTGGGCCTTTTTTCCTCAGGGATGGCCTCCAGAACCATGGGCGCCAGAAAGCCGCCGCCAGTAAACAGATGCTCGTTATAAAGAGCCAGAAGCCGGGGGATGTCCAGGCCCTGGGGACAGTGATCCACGCAGTAATGGCAGGCGGTGCAGGCCAAGGCGGTAGAACTGGTCATTTCCTGACCCAAAGCGATCAGGGCGTCCCACTCCTGCTCCGTGAGGGGCGCCTGGGTCTGATAGGTGGCGATGTTTTCCTGAAGCTGCTCCAGATTGGACATGCCCGAAAGGGTCACCACCACATCCGGGATGCTTTGGAGAAAGCGGAAGGCCAGGCCGGTGGCGTTTTCTCCGGGGCGGATTTTCTGGATCGCCGCGGTCTCGGCCTCCGTCAGCCGGGACAGCCGCCCGCCCCGGAGAGGCTCCATCACCCAGACGGGGATGCCGTATTGCCGCAGAAGTTCCACCTTTTCCCGGCAGCCCTGGAACTCCCAGTCCACATAGTTGAGCTGGAGCTGGCAGAACTCCATATGCGAGCCATAGGCCTCCAGGAAACGGCGGAGCACCGGCAGCGCCCCGTGGCAGGAAAAGCCCAGGTGCCGGATGCGTCCGGCGGCCTTTTGCTCCAGGAGATAGTCCGCGATGCCGTACTTGGGGTCCAAATAGGCGTCGATGTTTTTCTCACAGACGTTGTGGAACAGATAAAAATCGAAATACTCCACCTGGCATTTCTCTAACTGGGCGGGAAAGATCTCCCGGACCTTGCTCATGTTGTCCAGGTCATAGCCCGGAAATTTGTCCGCCAGGTAGAATTTCTCCCGGGGATGCCGGGCCAGGGCCCTGCCCAGCGCCAGCTCGGAATTGCCGCCGTGGTAGCCCCAGGCGGTGTCGTAATAGTTGACGCCCTGGGCCATGGTGTAGTCCACCATCTCCCCAACGGCCGCTTCGTTCACCTGGTCGTCCTTGCCGTCCACCACAGGCAGGCGCATGCAGCCCATGCCCAGGGCGGAGAGCTGGAGACCCTGAAACGCGTTGTAAATCATGCAGGTTTCCTCCTTATGTGCCGAAACTTGTGTTTGCGTTTGATAAAACAGTATCACCTGGAGTGGACTCCATGTCAAGATAAAATTGAAAAAAACTGTGCCGGCCCCTTGACTTGGGGTGTGCTTCCGGTATGATGGTAACAAAAGAACAGGAGGCGTAGCATATGACCATTGCGGAAGTGAGCCGGAAATATGACATCAGCCCGGACACCCTGCGGTACTATGAAAAGATTGGCTTACTCCCGCCGGTACCCCGAAACAAAAGCGGCGTCCGGGACTACGACGCGGCGTCCTGCCAATGGATCGAGATGATGAAATGCATGCGCGCCGCCGGCGTGCAAATCGAGGCGCGGAGCGAATATGTGGCCTTGTACCGGCAGGGAGACGCGACGCTGGGCGCCCGGAGGGAGCTGCTCCTGGAGCAGCGGGAACTGCTGATGGCCCGTATGGCGGACATGCAGCGCTCTCTGGACCGGCTCAACGAGAAAATTGCCCTGTATGAACGGCCAAACAGCGCGGCGTGTCCGCCCGAGAGGGAGGGCGCGGGGCCGGCGGAATAAGGGAGCCCGGCGGAAAGCTTCATGTGCGGCTTGCGCGTCGCGGACACGTTACGGGCAGGTCAAGGATTTCTGGAAATGGAAAAAGCCCTGGAACCGTTGAGATTCCAGGGCTTTTCATGGTGGACGATACAAGACTCGAACTTGTGACCTCCCGCACGTCAAGCGGATGCGCTACCAGCTGCGCCAATCGTCCGGGTGATGAAGCTTATTCATTCTACTGCAAATTCTGCCGCTTGTCAAGTGCTTTTTCCGGCATCCCCACCTTTTCGGCGCCGGACTGACAGAAGCATGAGAAAAGGTCCGCCAAAGGCGGACCTTTTGCTTTTTGCCGTGCGTGACTCCTTTCAGAAAGCGCAGATGCCTTACTGGACCCACACCTGGCACTCGGCGGTAAAGCCGCCGCAGGTGGCGCTGATGGTGGCCCAGCCGGAACTCACAGCGGTGACCAGGCCCGTGGCGTCCACGGTGACGATGCTCTCATCACTGGAGGCCCAGGTGATCTCCAGATTGTCAGACAGGGGATAGACGCTGGCGCCCAGCTGGATGGTGCTGCCCTGGCTCATGGCAAACTGGTTTTCAAAGGGCAGGGGCGCGCCGCCGCTGGTGAAGGTGATGCTGGTCACCGTCTGGGTGGGCGCTACAGAGGGCGTGATCGTGGCGTCCGGCGTGGGGGTGCTGGGCGTGATGCTGTTGGCAGGCGTCGCGGTGGGGGAAGCTTCCGGCTCGCCGTTGATGCTGCTGGAAATCAGCGCAATCACCGCTACCATGATGGCCGCCAGGATGATCAAACCGAAGATCAGCTGCCATTTTGCTGTGGTGTTGGGGCTGCGGCCTGTCCGGGGGGCGGCGGGGCGGCGGGAGGGCGCTGTGCGCTGGCGGGGGGCGGCGCCTGCCCTCTCTGTACGGGGGGCGTATTCTTCCTCCGTATGGGACGGGGCGGTATATTCCCCGGCATACCGGGGTGCGGCATCCTCTCCCGCGGGGCGGGAAGCGGTTTTGGTTTTGCGGGTGCCACAGTAGGGGCAGCGGCTGCGGAGGGCGGAGTACTCCCGCCGGCAGCGGCGGCAGGTCACAGTTGGGATCAGGCCCATGGCAAACCAACCTCTCTTTCTCTCAGTGAACCGGGACCCCCATGCCCAAAGCGGCGGTCCGGCGATATGCCGGCTTTGAGATCCTGATAATTACAATTATAATACCTTTTTTTCCCCCGCCCGTCAAGTCACTGCGTCAAATCCGCCTGCCGCTACAGCGTCAGGGTGCCGTTTTCATCCTCCAGGAGGATCAGGATGCGTTCCTGCCGTCCGGTCTCCGCATTGACGTATACCAGGTATTTGGCGTCCCGGTCATTCTGACACAGGAATTCATGGCAGAACTTCTCATTTTCCCCGTCCGTGGGAATTACGGCAAGCTGGTGCCGCAGTACCTCCAGTTGGGGAGAGACGGTACCGGCAGCCTCCTCTTGGGTGACGGTGGCCTCCAGAGCCTGCCGGTCTGTGTGGGAGGTGAGGTAGCCCTCCGCGTCAAAGCCGGCCAGGGAACCGTTATCCAGAGCGATGCTCACTTTGATGAGATCCGGGTAGTAGAGCACCCCATCCTGCTCATAGGCGAAATTTGCCGTGAGAATATTGTTGTGGATCATGTGGTAGGTGACGCGCATGCCGGTATAGCCATGGCGCTCCAGGAAGCTCTTGGCGATGTCCACGGCCTCCTCCGCGGAGAGCGTGCGCTCTCCCACCTGACGGCCGCACAGGAGGCTCACCACTTTACCTCCGGCCTTGCTCACCTCCACCTGGCAGCTGCAGCGGTCCCGCTTGGCGGTGAAGTAATAGCAGGACAGGTGGGACCCCTCGCTCTCTCCGGTCAGGGAGACGCGCCCGGTACGCAGCCCCAGGAAATCCGCGGCGGATTTCCGGGCGGTCTCCGCGTCCACATCCCCAAGGCCTTCCAGGGCCTTGGGCGAGAGGCCCTCCTTGTGCTGGGAGAAGGGGCCGTCATAGATGAGGGTGGGAATTTCCGGGAACTCGGACTCTATCGTTTTCATGCTCCCGCCCAAGGAGGCGCTCTCTTCCCCCTGAGCGGCCAGGGCGTCCGTGCGGGCCTGGGTGTCCTCCTGGGCTTCCATGGACAGCACGCCGTCGGCGAGATCCAGCTGGAGGCTCTGGAGCTGCACGGAGAGCTCCTGAGCCGTCTGGGACAGGGCGTCCAGATTGTCCAGCTCCTCCTGGGTGAACGCCGTCCCGGCGGCGCTGCTCCGGGAGAGGTAGAGGGCATAATCGCCCACCCGGCTGATAAAGCCGGCGGTGTTTTCCAGCTCCTGGGAGGAATAGGGCAGGCAGCTCAGGGCCATCTGTGCGGTCATGGCCTTGCCGAACACCTCCGTGCACATGGCGGAGGCCAGCTCCGGCGAAGTGGCGTAGCAGCTCTTTTCCAGGGCGGCGTTCAGCTGGGAAAAGCCGGTGACCAGTTCCCCGAAGGCCCGCTGGTAGCTGGCCTGGTTCTGCCGCTCGCAGCGGACAGACTTGTCATACAGCGCCGCGGACAGGATCCCCAGGACCACCACGGCTACAGTGAGAAAGCTGATGGCGCGTATCGCGGTTTTGCGTTTCAAAATATCAACTCCTTTGGACAGTTTTGTCCCTAGTTTTTGCAGAGCAGCCGCGGCTATGAGAAAATTCCCCTGGTAAAAATTTTGCTTCCCATCCCGCGATTGACACATTCGGTGGAATCGTGATACATTAAAAAACGAAAGGAGCTGAGGTGCTTGAAGCGTGTTTTGAATATCGGTTCTCTCAACATTGACCGCTGCTATGATGTGGCGGATTTTGTCCATGCCAAGGAAACCGTCAGTGCTCTGGGTTACGCCACCAACACCGGCGGCAAGGGCCTGAACCAGTCCGTGGCCCTGGCCAGAGCAGGGGCCCAGGTGAGCCACGCGGGCGCAGTGGGGGAAGACGGCGAAATGTTGCTCCAGGTTCTCCGGGACAGCGGCGTGGACACAGGATATATCCTCCGCGTTCCCGGGCCCAGCGGCCATGCCATCATTCAAATTGACCCCAGGGGCCAGAACTGCATTTTGATTTACGCCGGGGCCAACGCCGCACTGGACGAGGCCTATGTGGACCGGGTGCTTTCCGACTTTGCCCCCGGGGATATTCTGCTGCTCCAGAACGAGACCACTTCCGTGGCCTACGCTATGGAGCAGGGCAAGAAAAAGGGCATGTATGTGGTGCTCAACCCGTCTCCCATCGACGCGGCGCTCCTGGAATATCCCATCGGCCTTGCGGATCTGCTGATCCTCAACGAGGTGGAGGGCGCGGCCCTCTCCGGGGAGGCGGAGTTTGAGGCGATTCTCCGCCGGCTGGGGGAGAAGTACCCGGACACCGCCGTGGTGCTCACCCTGGGGGAACAGGGTTGCCTGTACCGCTCCGGGGACACGGTGCTCCGCCAGGCGGCTTTCCGGGTCCAGGCTGTGGACACCACCGCCGCGGGGGACACCTTTACCGGCTACTTCCTGGCGGGCGTGGCCCGGGGGGATGACCCGGCGGACTGCCTGCGCACGGCGTCCCGGGCCTCGTCCATTGCCGTCACCCGGAAGGGTGCCGCTCCCTCCATCCCGCTGCGCTCGGAGCTTGCGGAAGCTTGAAAAAACGCGAAGCAAAAAACACCCCGGCTTCTGGCGATTGCCAGAAGCCGGGGTGTTTTATTCGCTCATAGGGCAGCGGAGGGAGCTGGCCCTTTATTCCACAACTCCGTCCAGAATGCGCTGGGCCGCCTCCCGGCGGGGGATGCGCTGGTCCATGGCCAGCTTTTCAATGTGCCGGTGGGCCTGCTCTTCTGTGAAGCCCCGGCGTTGGATCAGGGCCCATTTGGCCCGGTTCACCAGGCGTATTTCCTGGATTTTGTCCTCCACAGTGGCCTGCTTTTCCCCCTGCCGCCGCAGCCGCTCCCGTATGGCGCAAAGCGCCCGGAGGGAATGGGCCAGGAGCTGGGAGGAAGTGGGCTTGGACACAGCGAGTACGCCGTACTCCGTCACCTGGGCGCAGACCTCCCGGTACAGCTCGCTGCCCACCAGGAGCAGCACGCCCGCCTCGCTGCCGCTGCACACGTCCGTGGCCAGGCGCGACCCCAACTCGTCCGGCAGGGGGGCGTTGATGAGCACCAGATCGTAGCTGGCGCCCAGGAGACGCCGCCGGGCCTCGTCCGCGCTCCGCGCCGTCGCGATGGGGAAATAGTCTGTGGGGGGCAGCAGCCCTGAAAGCGCCCGGGAAAACTTTTCTCCGGCGGATACCAGGAGGACGCTGTAGGTGCGTTCCTGAAATACCATCGTCATTGGCTCCTCTCTCCGGATGATCCGGGGCTTAAACCCGGGTGTAGGCCTCCAGGAGAGGGGCGGGGAGATGCTCCCGGACAAAGGCGCTCTCCGCCGCGGCGGCCCGGGCCTCCTCCAGGGTGGCGGGGAGGCGGCGGTAGCGGGAGAGGGTCTCAGGGGAGGCCTCAAAGAGGTTCACGTCGGCGCATGGGGGCAGGGCGAGCCCCCGGGAGAGGCCGTCCAGCCCCGCGTAGATCAGCAGGGCAAAGGCGATATAGGGGTTGGCGGCAGGGTCGGGGGAGCGCAGCTCCATGCGCCGGTATTCCCCCTCTGCCGCGGGGAGCCGGATGAGCTGGGAGCGGTTCTGGGAGGACCAGGAGATATAGCCCGGGGCCTTGCAGCTTCCCAGGCGCAGATACGATTCCCGGCAGGGGTTGAGGAAGGCGGTGAGCTCCCGGATGTGCTCCAGCACGCCGGCCATCACCGGAGGCAGGGGGTTGCCCTTTCCCCCATGGACGGAGAGGTTGATATGCAGCCCGCTGCCGGGCTGGCCGTCCAGAGGCTTGGGGGAGAAGTCCGCCCACAGCCCGTTCCGGGCGGCGACGGTCTGCACCACCCCGCGGAACGTCACCGCGTCGTCCGCTGCGGTGAGGGGGTCGGCGTAACGGAAGTCGATTTCGTTCTGGCCCGGGCCCTCCTCGTGGTGGGAGCTCTCCGGGCGGATGCCCATTTTTTCCAGGGTCAGGCAGATTTCCCGGCGGACGTTTTCGCCCTTGTCCTCCGGTGCGATGTCCATGTAGCCCGCCCGGTCATAGGGTTCCTTGGTGGGGCGGCCCTGTTCGTCTGTCTGAAAAAGGTAAAACTCCATCTCTGAACCGAAGGAGAAGCGGTAGCCGGCCTGGGCGGCGGTTTCCACGGCGGTTTTCAGGCAGCGCCGGCTGTCCGCCGGGAAGGCTCTGCCGTCCGGGTAGGTGATGTCGCAGAACATGCGCACCACCCGGCCGTTCTCCGGGCGCCAGGGCAGCCCGGTGAGGGTGGAGGGGTCCGGGCGCAGGAAGAGGTCGGAGCGCACCGCCCCGCCGAAGCCCGCCACGGCGGAGGCGTCAAAGGCCATCCCCCCGGCGAAGGCCCGGGGCAGTTCTTCCGGCATGATAGAGA
This sequence comes from uncultured Oscillospiraceae bacterium, assembly GCA_944383185.1. Lineage (GTDB taxonomy): Bacteria > Bacillota > Clostridia > Oscillospirales > Oscillospiraceae > CALWOS01. The sequence continues at coordinate 3,922 of CALWOS010000016.1, read as the reverse complement.
GGTTTTTCTGCCTGCCGTACACGTCGCAGAAGGCCAGGCGGATGAACTTGACGTTTTCCTCCTGGACGTATTGGATGACTTCGTCCGCTGTATATTTCATGACCGTTCCCCACTTTCTTTGCCAAAGCCCGTGCCGGCGGATTTCCGGCCACGGTTACACTCCATAATACTACACACAGCGCCGCGTGTTTGCAAGGCTTTTTTGACTTCCCCGGGGAGGAAGCAAGAAGAGTCCGGACCGGATAGCCAAAACTTTCACATCTCCTGGCGCGATTTTCAGCAGATTTCGCCCCTTGACGGCGGCGGGAAATGCGCGTATAGTATGCGTATCTACGACGATGGCGTCGGAGAAGGGATACCCTTCTCTCCGCGCCATCGTCTTTTTTGTTTTTTTCTATGTATTAGAGGGAGACGGAGGGATGCCAGATGTGCTCTATCATGGGCTATTGCGGCGGCGGCTACGACTATGAGAGCTTTTGCGCCGGGTTTTTCCGCACGAAATCCCGGGGCCCGGACGACAGCCGCATTTTGGACACGGGAAACGGCCTCCTGGCCTTTCACCGCCTGGCCATCATGGGCCTCACGGCTGCGGGGATGCAGCCATTCGCCCTGGACGGCAGTTACCTGGTGTGCAACGGGGAGATCTACGGCTTTGAACGCCTGAAAGAGCGGCTTTCGAAAAAATATACCTTCGTCAGCGGATCGGACTGCGAGGTGCTCCTGCCCATGTACCGGGAGTACGGGGTGGACATGTTCGCCATGCTGGACGCGGAGTTCGCCTGCATCCTCTACGACGGGGAGAGCGGGAGCTACATCGCCGCCCGGGACCCCATCGGCATCCGCCCGCTCTACTATGGCTATGACGCCAAGGGCACCATGGTCCTGGCCAGCGAGGCCAAGAACCTGGTGGGGCTTGTGGAGCGCATTTTGCCTTTTCCCCCGGGGCACTACTGGAAGGACGGCGCCTTTGTGCGCTACGCGGACATGACGAAAGTGGACGCCGTGATCCGGGACGATCTGGACACCGTCTGCGCCAACATCCGGGAAAAGCTGATCCGGGGCGTGGAGAAGCGCTTGGTCTCCGACGTCAAGGTGGGCTTTCTCCTCAGCGGCGGGCTGGATTCCTCCCTGGTCTGCGCCATTGCCGCCCGGAAGAGCGCCGCGCCCATCCGTACTTTCGCCATCGGCATGGAAGGGGACGCCATCGACCTGAAATATGCCAGGGAGGTGGCAGACTACCTGGGCAGCGACCACACGGAGGTCATCATCACGCCCAAGGACGTGCTGGATGCTCTGGACCCGGTGATCCATCTGCTGGGCACCTTTGACATTACCACCATCCGGGCCAGTATCGGCATGTACCTGGTGTGCAAGGCCATCCATGAGCAGACGGACATCCGCGTCATTCTCACGGGCGAGGTGTCCGACGAGCTCTTCGGCTACAAGTACACGGACTTTGCCCCGGACGCCGCGGCTTTTCAAGAGGAGTCCCGCAAGCGCATCCGGGAGATCCATATGTACGACGTGCTCCGGGCGGACCGGTGCATCTCCGTCAACTCCCTGGAGGCCCGGGTGCCCTTTGGGGATCTGGACTTCATCCGCTATGTCATGGCCATCGACCCGGAGATGAAGCGCAACCACTACGGAAAGGGCAAGTATCTCCTGCGCCGGGCCTTTGTAGGGGATTATCTGCCGGAGGATATCCTCTGGCGGGAAAAGGCCGCCTTCTCCGACGCCGTGGGCCACTCCCTGGCCGACCACATCCGGGAATACGCGGAGTCCCGCTATACGGACGCGGAGCTCCGGGAGAAATGCCGGCAATACACCCACGCAGCGCCTTTTACCAAAGAATCTCTCCTGTACCGAGAGATTTTTGAGAAGTATTATCCGAACCAGGGACAAATGATCGTGGATTTCTGGATGCCCAACCGGAGCTGGGAGGGGTGCAACGTGAACGACCCCTCCGCCCGGGTGTTGGCCAATTATGGCGCCAGCGGGGTATGACAAGGAGAAAGGGATAGGAGCATGAGCAAATATATCTTTGTCACCGGCGGCGTGGTGTCCGGCCTGGGCAAGGGCATCACCGCCGCCTCCCTGGGCCGCCTGCTGAAGGCCCGGGGCCTGAAAGTGGCCGCCCAGAAGCTGGATCCCTATATCAACGTGGATCCGGGCACCATGAGCCCTTACCAGCACGGGGAGGTCTTCGTCACCGAGGATGGGGCGGAGACAGACCTGGACCTGGGCCACTATGAGCGCTTCATCGACGAGGACCTGAACCAGTTCTCCAATCTCACCACCGGCCGGGTTTACTCCAATGTCCTCAGCAAGGAGCGCCGGGGGGCCTACTTGGGCAAGACCGTCCAGGTCATCCCCCACATCACCGACGAGATCAAGCATTTCATCTACTCCGTGGGGGAAAAGACCGGGGCCGATGTGGTCATCACGGAGATCGGCGGCACCACCGGCGACATGGAGAGCCAGCCCTTCCTGGAGGCCATCCGCCAGGTGGGCCGGGAAGCAGGCCGGGGGAACGCCCTTTACATCCACGTCACTCTGGTACCCTACCTCCGGGCTTCCGGGGAGCACAAGTCCAAGCCCACCCAGCACTCGGTAAAAGAGCTCCAGGGATTCGGCATCTCCCCGGACCTCATCGTCCTGCGTTGTGACGAGTCCATCACGGACCGGGGCATCTTTGAGAAGATCTCCGGCTTTTGCGGCGTAAAGCCCGATTGCGTCGTTGAAAACGTTACTCTGGACACCTTGTACGAGGCCCCGCTGATGTTGGAACAGCAGGGCTTTTCCACGGTGGTCTGCCGGGAGCTGGGGCTGCAGACGCCGCCGCCGGACCTGGCGGAATGGCGGGAGCTGGTGGAGCGTATCCGGCATCCCCGCCGCACCGTCACCGTGGGCATCGTGGGAAAATATGTCCAGCTCCACGACGCCTATCTCTCTGTGGCCGAGGCCCTGCGCCACGCGGGCTACGCCCGGAGCACCCGAGTGGATATCCGCTGGCTGGACAGCGAAACCCTCACGCCGGAGACCGCGGCGCGGACCCTCTCCGGGCTGGACGGCATCCTGATTCCCGGCGGCTTCGGCGCACGGGGGATCCCCGGCATGCTCCTCGCGGCCCAATACGCCCGGGAGCGGAACGTACCCTACCTGGGGATCTGCCTGGGGATGCAGGTGGCGGTGATCGAGTTTGCCCGGAACAGGGCGGGTATCCCCGACGCGGACTCCGGGGAGTTCGCCCCGAACTGCCCCCACAAGGTGATCGACTTCATGCCGGGGCAGAGCGAGGAAGTGGACAAGGGCGGCACCCTCCGCCTGGGGAGCTACCCCTGCCTGGTGGCGCCGGGCAGTACCCTGGAGCGCTGCTACGGCGCAGCGCGGATCAACGAGCGCCACCGTCACCGCTATGAGTTCAACAACGATTACCGGGAACTTCTGGCCCGGGCGGGACTTACCCTGAGCGGCATTTCCCCGGACGGCCGGCTGGTGGAGGCCGTGGAGCTTTCCGGCCACCGCTTTTTTGGGGGCGTCCCGTACGACCCGGAGTTCACAAGCCGCCCCAACCGCCCGCATCCCCTGTTTTCCGGCTTCCTCCAGGCGATGCAGGAGAAATAAATCAAAACCGGCGAAGGCCCCCTTACCAAGGGGCCTTTTTGCCGCGGCCTTTCAAAGACGTCCTCCCCTTACGCAAGAGAGGCTTTGCGGGGGAAGGCTCCCCTTGCGCAGGGGAGCCTTACGCAGAGCGTACCCTTGCGCCCCCCAAAAGCCTCCCTTGCGCAAAGGGAGTCGGCCCGGAGAGTGAGCGGAGGGGCGGAGGGATCGACAGAATAATTCGTAGTAAATATCAATAAAAATGATGGAAATCTGATGAAATATCCTGTAAAATATTTTGTGAAATAGTCAAGCAGTGCAT